>DASWDH010000032.1:0-8921 GCA_036395495.1 Polyangiaceae bacterium | reverse complement strand
GTCGAGCTCCGCCCTCGAATGACGCCGCTCGCCGCCGCACGGGCCGTGGCACGCACGCTCGAGCAAGCCGGTTTTTCTGCGCGTGTTTCCGAGAATGCTCGCATCGAGCCTGGCGCCGACCGCACGGCGGACGTCCTGGTTCGAAAGCGCGACGGCCAGTTCGCCGCGCTCGAGCGCCCGGTGGATGGCCGCCTCAGCACCGATCCGACGATGACGGCTTGCATTGGTGGCGTCGACTTGTCCGACGGGCTCGATCACTTCGTCGACGTGGACGCTCCCGCGGGCACGGTCGAGGAGCGGGCGCTGGTCAAAGCTTTCGACGACGGCGACCCTTCGACGATCAAAGTTTTCATGATTCCGGCGTTTGCCGGTGGCGGGCGCATTGGAGAGTCGTTCATTTATGCCGATCGCTCGAGCGTTCGTAACGTCGTCATCGAGGATCGGGCGGGAATTCGCGCGGATCGGGCGTCCTTTGCGCTGGCTCACGAGCTCGGTCACATCCTGCTCGATATGCCCGGGCATCCCGACGACTACGGCGTCGATGTCCCCACGCTGCTCATGGACTCCGACGCCGCCGACCCGTCCGCCTTCGGGCCCCGGCGCCTCACCCTCTCGGAATGCGCGCGCGCCTATCGTCAGAGCGGCCCTCGCGCGCCGGTGCCCCTTTTGATCCCGTGGCCTTTGCCGCCGCCGTGAGATGCTACCTCACGACATTGATCTCTTCGAGCTCGGTTCCCGCTGCGTAACCATAACTGACGAACGAATCCCATCCGAACACCAGCACTCCCACCGGCGCGCTGCTGGCGACGCGGTGGACGCCGTCGTTTTGAACGCCGGGCATGACCGAATTGGTGGTGCGCGTCGGGTCGATCTTGGGGAAGCTCAACTGACAGCGGTAGACGACATGGTCGGGCACTTCGCCCACCTCGCATCGTGAACTGTCGAGAACTTGATCGTCGAGCGCGACCGTCGCTCCAGGGGGCGCCATGACGATGATGAAATCGAAAGCATACTTGTCCGGGGTCAAGAAGGTGTAGTCGGACCGATACTGTTCGATGGGCGGCACGATGATCAGGCTAGGATCGCCGCCGGGCAGACCGCGAGGCACCATCGCGGCCTCTTGTCCTGCTTGGACGTCGCTCACGATGACCGGCCCGTCGGATTGGACGTAGGCGTCCCCGTGCGTGACGAGATCGCGCACGTCACCGCGTCGCTGGAGACGAAAGGAATCGTCGGGCGGCGGAAGTGACGTCACCACATTGGCCCCCTTTTCGGATACCGCCACGATGCGAAAGTACTCCGGTTCCGGAACTACCCCGATGGCGCCGCCCGCGTTTTTGATCGCTTGCGTGCGGCTCGGCGCGTGGGCAAGTACGAATCGCTGGCCGGCGGTGCGGATGGGATCGAGTTGTTCCTCCAAATGGTCGGCGCAGCAAAAGCGCGCGGCCAAGTCTTGGAAAACCGGAGCGTCCGAAGCTTCGCTGCCCGAGAAGACGACGATGGGCTGATCGGCATCGATCATGGAGCTGGTAAAGTCGGCGTTGATTCCGCCGGTCTCGAGATTGAGGACATCGAAGGGCTCCAGCGTCGCGTCGATGATGCCTCCCCGCGGCGTTTCAGCCACCGGCCCCCCGGCAATGATGCGTGTCGCGGTGGAGACACGGACGTGCGTTCCAGGACGCGTTCCGATGATCGTCAGAAAAGCACGAAGGTCGATCGGATTCTGCGGATTGAAATTAGTGTTCGGATCATCGGTGCTCGCGATGGTCTGCGGCCATCCGACGGCAACGTACGCCCTGCCCATCGTGCCGACGTCATAGGTGAGCGCCTCGACCGGTTTGAGCAGCGACGCGTCGTTCGAAAAGACGTTCACGTTCTCGAGGGGATTGAATTGGTAGGCGACGATGGGCACCTGGCTCTTGACACGGTAAGCGTGCCGCGTGAGCGCGGTGCCCGTTCCGGTGTTGAATTCGCCGTCTTTGCTCCCGTCCACCTCGCGCGGTCCGAGCCGGAACGTTTCCAGGTTGCGGGGCAAGATGGTGGCTTGCGCGACGGTGCGCACCTGTGCGGCCTCGCCGGGAAGACTGTCGTCCTGCTCGATCGTGACGTTCGCAGCCAGGTCCGGTTGGGGGTTGGAGATGACGATTGCGAACTGCTGCGCAGCCGCGTTGCGGCTGGTGTCCACCATCGCATTGTCGAGGTCGGCGGCCCAATACTCGCAACCGACGTTGCTTTTGACTCGTCGCGCATGTTCGCAGAGCGGCTGACAGCTTCCGTTACGACAGGCGATCGCGCGTGAGATATCGCAGGTTTCACGTGCGGTTTCTCCGGTACCGTCGGCGTTGCATACCTCGACGACTTGACCCTCGCACCGCATCGCAAGAGGTTCGCAGCGGCTGCATTGGCCGAGCCCGAGGCTGCATACCAATCCTTGTTTCGGGCAATCATCGACGATCGACCAGGCCTTGCCGTCGTCGTCGCAGCGCTCGAGAGCTCCCAGGCAACGCCGAGTTCCCGCGACACAGATCGGCTGAGCTGCCAGCGGGTCTTCGATCCATCGGTCCGATCGATCGAACCGGCAGGACACGAACAGAAGGGCGACTAGTATGACTGCGTCGGATCTTGCGAGGACCTGCCGCAGTAATGCTACGAGGAGCCTCGGCATGGGTTCATTCGAAACGGGCGGGGAACGCGTCGGCCGAGTAAGCGTCGAAGCCCGATGCGTTGAGCTGTCGGTAGCGGAGCTGACCATAATCGAATCCCACGATGTGGCCGCCCGTCACGTTGATCGAGACGTTGCCGGGCACGAGCGATCCCTTCGAAAAGACGGTGCGCAGATCGGGCAGGGTAATGGCCCGCGTTCCTCCTGGAGCCGCGACGAGCCAGGTGACGAGTCCACCACCGCTTTGGATCTGCAGCACCGTCAGATCGATCGGGCTTGCCGATGGAGCGAAGCTGTACGACAGGCGCTTTCCGTCCCACGCACCGCCGAAGGCGGGGTAATCGAGCACCGGAACCGAGACGAACGCGTCGAGGAGGATGGACTCGCTCGTGCTCGCGAACTGGCCGACTTGCGAGAGAGGCGCGGCCAGTAGCGGTCCGGTTGCGGCGATCCCGCTGGCGATGTAGCGCGCTCCTGAAAGACCTGCGGAGAGCGGCGGCATCCCCACGAAAGAGAGCGATCGGTCGACCGGCAAGACCGAGCCCTGCGCGCCCGCAGGAAAGATCGCGTAGCCCCCTTTTTCGAGCTCGACGGCGAGCGAGAAACTTGCGCGATCGGGACCCCGCGGGCCGGGTGCCGGCGTTTTGGCGGTCACCGAGACGGCGTGGTCGAGGCGAATGTCCATCGGAATGAAGACGTCCCAGGTCGACATGCCTGGCGTCGCCGAAACGCCGCGCACGACTCCCATCGCGTAGGCCGTGAACTTGGGGGGCACCGCTTCCCGGTCCTCGATGCCGGCCAGCGCATACAACGTCAGGTTGCCGAGCACGGTGTCCACGTGAAACGGAAAGCCGGCGACCCCTTTCGAATCGGGGGTCACGGCGAGCAATGGGCTCGGCAACGTGAATCTCTCGGTCGGATCGTAGGACAGCGTGAAAACGTAGGCGACGAGCTTCTCCGAGGGCAGGACGGGGGGAGGGATGTTCAGCCACGACGAGCCACGAAACTCGCCATCCTTGGGCCACACGAGCTCGCCGAAGATGGTCGAAAGAAGAATGCCGCGACCGCCCACGCTGGGGGGATCGCCGCCGGAAGCACAGGCCGGTGAAAGCACGGGGGTCAGGTAGACGGTGACGGTGTCGACCGGCACATCGACGAAAGTCGTAGGTTCGTGACACTCTGCGGCCGCGGTGACCGAGCGCTTTGGGCCGAGGCTGGGATCGTCGAACACGGCGATACCGGCAGCGTCGGTGTTCTTGGCCAACCCCGTCGCCACATCGTCACCGGCGAGGACGAAAGCACCCCGAATGGGGTCGCCGGTGAAGTCGTCGTACACGAGCACTTTGAGGCGCGACGAGAGCTTGTCTCCCGAGAGCCCTCCGCGGAAACCGTTGGTGCTATCCGCATAAGTGAAGGCATCGCGCACCACCGAGACCTTGTCGATGGCGGTGACCTTCACCGTTTTGGCACCCGCCGCCGATTGGGGCGTCGTGCACTCGAGCTCGGTGCCAGAAAGTACGCGAACGTTGTCACACGCCTTGTCGTCGACGGTCACCGTCGTACCCGGCATCCAGGCCGTGCCGCTGCCGAACAAATGGATGATCGTTCCACCCGACGTCGGCCCGTTGTTGGGGTCGGCATAGAAATCTTCGTAGAGGTACCCGCCGCCGAGCACGCGCGCGGTCGAGCTGTCGGTGCCGATCTGCACCTTGACGTCGACGGGACCGGCCGCCCCGGGCGGGACGACGACTTGCGCGCGGGCCGGGTCGATCGGCACGATGTCCTGCTTCGGAACCTCGCTCGATCCGAACCAAACGCGCAGCTGACTCGTAAACCCGTTGCCGCGCACGATGCGCACCTGACCGCCGTTGAAAGGTCCGTGCGACGGATCCACACCCACGAGGCCATGCGGATCGGCCGTGCCCAGGTCGACTCCGGCGTCGCCGGACGGCATGGCCGAAATGCGCGGCGTCGTACCGGCGTCGTCGTCGCTCATACGCCGCAGCGAAAGGGGCGGTCCTTCGCTGAGGCAACTCGTGAGTTGCACCATCAGCAGCAGCGCGAGGACTCGTTGCATGGGGCAAAAACCGACCCGCGGAGGATACCATAGGCAGTCGCGCTTAGCCGCTGGCCATCCGCGCCAACATGCCGAGCGCCATCGGCTTGCGTTTCGTGCCCACGCCCGAAAATTCCGACAATGACTGAGGGCCGACGCAAGCGGGGCAGCCCTGCTCGCAGGGACAGCGCTCGATCATGTGCCGGGTGCGCCGCAGCAGCTCTTCGGCCATTTCGAAGATCCGTTCGGCGAGGCCTACGCCCCCCGGAACATGGTCGAAGAGAAATAACGTCGGATCGAAATGGGCCGAAGCCCGCTTTTCACCGGGGCTCTTGTCACCGAGGGCCTGACCGAGGTCGCGAGGCTCGCACATGAGCGCGATGGTGGCGATCGTTTCGAGAGCCCTCCCCACGCCGGACAGCGCGTCGATGGCAGTGGCACGCCCGACGTCGGCCAATGTG
Source organism: Polyangiaceae bacterium (assembly GCA_036395495.1). Classification (GTDB taxonomy): domain Bacteria; phylum Myxococcota_A; class Polyangia; order Polyangiales; family Polyangiaceae; genus DASWDH01. The sequence continues at coordinate 3,742 of DASWDH010000032.1, read as the reverse complement.
CCGGCGGGAACGGTGATCCAGAAAGACGTGGTGTGCATCTGCATGTCGGGCAGGCGCACCTCGCCGTATCCGGCGTTTTCGTGAGTATGGAACTTGACCTTCTTGTAGCCGGTCACCTTTTCGACGACCGAGATTTCACCCCACGACAACGTGCACGGCCCGTAGCGGCGTGATCCGCTCTCGTCGAGCACGGACACGACACGATCCACCATGGCCTGCGTGAAGTAGTCGGGTTCGACCTTGGAGACGTACGCTTTGTGGTTTTCGAAATCGAGCCGTTCGACCTGGTACTGCTCGGCCTCGTGTTGGTAGATGGCCTGCTCGTGCAACATGGTGTGCGTGGAGCGCCAGTCCAGTTCGGCGATCACCCGCCCCATCGCGCGATCGATGATGACGAAGTTGTCCCAACCTATGTTGCGCAGGGAGACGTGGCTGGCCGGGTAGGCATCGGCCGACCAATGAAAGCGTCCGCCCGTTTCGTGGACCACGCCGTGCCGTCCCAAGAAACGCAACGCTTCTCGGGTATCGGCTTCGTCGAGGCACGCGTAGCGATCGGCCGCTTGCATTCCGTTGTCGGTCCCACAGACGAAAGGGAGCTCGAACGCAGCGCACTTCAAATGTTGAAGCACGATTTCCACGTTGGCCGGGTCGATGCGCGCTTCTTCTATCGGCGCGCCGAGCAAGGTTTCGGGCTCGCGGGCGAAGTATTGGTCGACGGGGGCGCTCAAGGTCACCAAAACGGCGACGCTCGTTCCGCTGCGTCGGCCGGCCCGGCCGAACCTTTGCCAGAGCGCGGCAATCGAGCCCGGGTAACCGGCGCAGACCACGGCGTCGAGCGCCCCGATGTCGATGCCGAGCTCGAGCGCGCTCGTCGCCACGACGCCGAGGATCTTGCCTTCGCGCAGATCGCGCTCGATCTGCCGGCGCGTTTCGGGCAAGTAACCACCGCGGTACGCCATGAGCGCACCTTCCGGTAGCTTGGCGCCGAGCTCGTCGCGCAGGTACTTGAGCATGATCTCGACGGAGTTGCGCGATGGCCCGAACACCAAGGTCGGCACTTGGTTTTCGATCAAATCCGAGGCGAGCATCACGGTGCTTTTCAAGTAGCTCGCCCGAATTCCGAGCTCGGAATTCACCACCGGAGGATTGAAGAGAAACACCCGCCGCTGCCCGCGCGGTGCGCCCGACTGTTCGACGAGGGCGACCTCGTCGGCAACGGTACCGAGCAGCCGCGCCGCGTGCTCGCGCGCGTTGCCGATCGTAGCGGTCGCGCACAAGAACGTCGGCCGGCTGCCATGGAAGCGAGCGATCCTCGATAGCCGCGCAATCACGTGCGCCATGTGCGATCCGAACACGCCGCGGTACGCGTGCAACTCGTCCAGGATGACGAACTTGAGCCCCTGAAAGAGCCGAGCCCACTGCGCGTGGTGCGGAAGAATGCCCGCGCTCAACATGTCCGGGTTGGTCATGAGAACCGCGCTGCGCTCGCGCGCGGCGCGGCGCGCGTCCCCCGGTGTATCGCCGTCGTAGACGATGCGCGAAAGCCCAAGCCCCGAAGCCGCGATGAGCTCGCCGAGGCTCGCCTCCTGATCGCGAGAGAGCGCTTTGGTGGGGTACACGTAGAGTGCGCGGGCGTCGCGATCGCGGGCGAGCGTCTCCAGCACCGGAAGGTGGAAGCACAAGCTCTTTCCGCTCGCGGTCGGCGTGGCGACCACGAAGTGGCGCCCAGCCATCGCAAGGTCGAACGCCTCGGCTTGATGTCGGTAGAGCTCGCGTACGCCGCGCCCCGCCAGGGCGGCACGGATGCCCTCGTTGAGCAAAGCGGGAAGGGAAACCGAGCAGCCTGACGTCGCGGCGAACGCTCGGTCTGCAGCGAGGCAGGGCCGGACGTAGCCCGATGCCAGCCACTTGGCGACCGTCGCTTCGATGCCGAAAGGAGTGCGCCACGGCGGAGACGGCATGACCGGATACTATACAAATGTTCCGTATACGGCTAGGTCGAAAGAGTGCTGCTCGTTCCCCCGCCGCGCCCGCCCCCTGGCCTGAAACGGCGAGGTATCGTAGATGAACACCTTCCAATCAATGACCGAACTCGAAACAGCTCCGTCCGAAACTGTGGCCGATACCGCGAACACGCCGGGTGACATCCTCCCCGAGCCACCGCGCTCCACGTCGTCCCATGCGCCGGCGACGCCGTACCGCCCCTCGTACGTTTTTCTGGCGGTGGTGTCGGCGACATCCCTCGCCGCCGACCTCCTGAGCAAGCTTTGGGCGGAGCGGCGTCTCGACGGGCCCGATGCCTATTTCCACCCGGTGGAGCTCATCAAAGGCCACCTCGACTTCGTGCTCGCCAAAAATCGCGGCGGGGCATGGGGCCTACTGCAGGACACCCCCGAGTACATTCGGCGGCCGTTTTTCCTGCTCGTCTCGGTGCTCGCCATCACGTTCATCGTGTCCCTCTACCGAAGGCTCGCGCCGACGCAGCGCGCCCTCAGGTGGGGGCTGCCCCTGGTCTTGGGCGGCGCTCTCGGCAACCTCGTCGATCGGATCCGCTACTCTCACGTCATCGACTTCATCCACGCGCACATGAAGTGGGGAGGGCGCGACCACAGCTGGCCGACCTTCAATGTGGCGGACATCGCGATCTGCGTGGGCGTGGGGTTGATGGCCCTCGACATGTTCGGTGGAGGCAAGCAGAAGCTCAAGACGAGCGATGCGTCCTGAGCTTTTCCGTTTTCTCGACGTCTCGTTTCCCAGCTACTTCGTCTTACTTCTCACCGGTTTTCTTTTTGCGACGACGCTCGGCGTGCTCTGGGCACGTCGCATTGGCGAGGACCCCGACGTCATCGTGGACCTCGGCCTTTCGACGCTTCTCATGGGAGTGGTGGGCGCGCGCCTTCTGCACGTTCTCGCCGACGGGTACTTCTGGGACTACGTCCACCTCTGCACCGATCCGTCGCTCGTCAACGCGCCCTACTCCCAGGCCGACTGTCTCAAGGACTACGGCGGAGTGTGGGACGCGGCTCGCCAGCTCTGCCACCCGGCCGAACGCGATTGCCTACGGTGGGCCAAATTCTGGGAGGGAGGCCTCACCTATTACGGCGGCTTTCTGGGCGCCGCCGTTTCCTCCTGGTACCTGCTGAAAAAGGACAAATTCCCCTTCTGGCGCGCCGCGGACATGGCTGGGTTCGTCGTGCCGCTCGGGCTCGCCTTCGGTCGCATGGGTTGTCTTTTGGCGGGCTGCTGCTTCGGACTGCCCACCGGCTCCAGCCTGGGTCTCGTGTTCCCCGGCAGGAGCCCTGCCAGCGAGTCGCAATTCAAGGCGGGGCAGCTGGCGAACATGCGTCTGCCCTCCCTGCCCGTGCACCCCACGCAGATCTACGAATCGGCCGCTTCCCTCGCGATAGCGGCGGTCTGCCTCCTCTACATCCATCCTCGCAAACGCTACGACGGTCAGGTGTTTCTCTCGTTCGTGGTTCTTTACGCCACTGCGCGTTTCTTGCTCGAGATCTTACGTCGCGACGACCGCGGCGAATTCCTGGGTCTGTCCACCTCGCAGATCATCGGTGCGCTGCTCGCTGGGGCAGCCGTCGTTCTCCATCGCTACTTGCGCAGCCGTTCGGGATCGGCGGGGGCCAGGCCGCTTGGCCCCGAACGAGAGGCCGGCGTAAGCTGAAACGATGCGAGGGTGGATCGCTTGCGCGACTTCGGCGCTGCTGCTCTCGTGCGGCGCGAAGGAGAA
>DASWDH010000031.1:0-21952 GCA_036395495.1 Polyangiaceae bacterium | reverse complement strand
TGTCGGTGATCTCCATCGCGTAGCTGACCAGGCTCCCGGCAGCCGAGCCGCGGCCCGGCCCCACCGGAATCGAGCGCGACTTCGCAAAGCGGATGAAATCCCAGACGATGAGAAAATAGCCCGAGAAGCCCATCTTCACGATGACGTCGATTTCAGTGTCGAGTCGTTTCTCGTAAAGGGCGTGATCGACCGCTTTGCCGAGCGCGCCGAATTCCTGGAATCGATGGCGCAGCCCCTCGCGCGCGACATGCTCGAAGTAGGTCGACGTTTCGAATCCTTCCGGAACCTTGAAATCGGGCAGCATCGGACGGCCGAGCTTGAGCTCGAGGCCGCTGCACATCTCGGCGATGACGAGGGTCGAGGCGATCGCTTGGGGCAGCTCGCGAAACCTCTTCGCCATCTCGTCGGCGCTCTTGAAGTACATCTCCGAAGAGCCATGGTGCCCCGCCTTCGCTTCCGCGTAGGTGCGGCCGGTCTGCGCGCAGGTCAAACAGAGTTGAGCATCCGCATCTTCCCTGGCGAGGTAATGGACATCGTTGGTGGCGACCAGAGGCAGCTCGAGCTTCCTCGCGCAGTCGACGAGAATCTTGTTGAGCACGGGTTGCTCGACCAGGTCATGATCCTGCAGCTCGACGAAAAGCGATCCCGGCTCGAAAGCACGCTTCATCCGCTCGAGCATGGCCAGCCCGGCCCCCTCGCCTTGCTCGAGTACCTGCTGCGCTACCACGCCTCCCATGCAGCCGGTCAACGCGATGAGCCCGTGGCATTGTTCGGCCACGGCTTCCCAGGTCACGCTCGGTGCCGTATCGCTGGCAGCCTCGATCTGCCCCAGCGACACGAGGCGAATGAGATTGCGATACCCCTCTTCGTTCCTCGCCAGCAAGACCAGGTGATCGACGGGCGTTCTGCGCCGTTCGCGCCCTTCCTGCGGCCGCGCAAGATTGAGCTCGCATCCCAAGATCGGCGTGACCCCCCGCTCTTTGCACGCCTTGTACAGCTGCAGGGCTCCGAACATGTTGCCGTGATCGGTCATGGCCACCGCCCGCATCCCGAGCTCCTGGGCCCGCCCGGCGACCTGCCCGATGCGCAAGGCGCCGTCCAGAAACGAATACTGGGTATGGACGTGCAGGTGGACGAACTCGGCAGCCATGCGCCGCGTCGTTATAGCATCACCCAAGAGAGGAGGAGTCGCCTTCGATCTGGGTGAGCACCCGGTCGTACCAACGGTCGAGCGTCCGGCGGAACGGCCACATCCACCCGTAGGCGCCGCTCGTGAATTGCTTCACGATGTGGTCGCGTAGCTCGGGGGAACGCGCGGCGGACAGTCCTCGGTACTCGGCGGTGGCGCGCAGCGTCTCGGCGTAAGCTTCCCATTCGATCCGCGCGCGCCCGTAAGCCAAACCAAGGGGAAAAAACGGAACGAGATAGAGAAACGTCATGAGCAGGTCGCCATAGCGGCGCCTCTGGCGGAGATGGACGCGCTCATGACGAAGCGTGATGAGGCGCGACAGGTCCGGTGTCGTCTCCCAGCTGTCGGGCACGTAAAGCGCGTCCCAGAGCACCGTGTGGTAGTGAGTGAGAAACTCGCGCTGCGCGCCGAACGTCAGCACTTTGAGCACGATGTCGATCACACGCGAAAGCTTGCTATCGCGCTTTCGCACGATACGAAAGCGCGGGAACTCCCGCCGGATCTCGACAACGAACGCCTCCGAGCGGGACGTCAATCGAAGCGCGCTCCCAGGGTGAACGTTCGTCCTGCGACGAGCTCGCGCGCGGAGAGGGCCCTTTTTCCTTCGACCTGCGCCCGCACGATCTCGAGCGTGCCTTGGCCGCATGCCACCAGCGTCATCTCGGGATTCGCCGCCACGATCGTCGCCGGCGCGGCGGGTCCGGGCGCGAGCGTCGAACGGCGCGTAGCAAGAACTTTGATCATCTTGCCCGCGAGATACGTGAAGGCGCCGGGCCAGGGGGTCATGCCGCGCACATGATCGTGTACTTCCGCGGCCGATTTCTCCCACGCGATACGGCCATCTTTTTTTTGCAAAATGGGTGCGAGCGACGCGTCCGCGGGATTCTGCGGCATGGCAACGAGCTCCCCCGTGATCACGCGCGGGACATCTTCGCGAACCACGTCGGCTGCGAGCTCTGCCAGGCGCACCGCCAGGTCTCCTGTCGTTTCGTCGGAGCCGATTTTCGTCCTGCGCACGATGTAGACCGGGCCGGTGTCGAGACCCTCGTCCATTTGCATGAGGCTGATGCCCGTCTCGGTTTCGCCCTGCACGATGGCCCAATTGATCGGAGCCGCCCCCCGATAGCGCGGCAGGATCGATGCGTGCAGATTCATACATCCGCGGGCCGGCGCCGCGAGAACGGCGGGGGGCAAAATCCGGCCGTAAGCCAGCACGAGCGCCACGTCGGCTTCTCGCGCGCGCAGCCACTCCAGAAAATCGGGCGTCCTGATTTTCGTTGGCTGCAGCACCGGGATCCGGAGTCGCTCGGCTTCGAGCTTCACCGGAGGTGCGTGCAGGTGCAGACCCCGACCGGAAGGGCGGTCCGGCTGACAAACGACCCCGGCGACTTCGGCGATGGTCGCCAGGGCACGCAGCGAGGGCACCGCAATTTCCGGGGTTCCGAAGAAAATGGCGCGCATGATACTCGCTCGACGAGAGTGGAACGTAGCATTACTGGGTCAGATCCTCGCTACCAGATCGTTGCATCGGAGCAGCCAGAGTGCCCACAAAAGTACTGAGCGAACATACAAGGCGGAACTGGCTCTCGGCGAAGCCGAGGAGGCGGAGGCCTGACGACCGTTCCGGTCTGATGCGCAGCTCCGACGGCCTCGCCGTAAGTTACGTGGCCACCTCGCGGAAATTGCCGATCGTGACTGTCATAGCCAAGATCTGACCCCCAGTAGCTAGATCGTCTCAGCTTTCGCTGCTTTCTTCTTCTTTTCCGCGCATACCGTGCTTCTTGGCGAGGTCGTAGAGGTACTTGCGATCCATCTGCGCTTCGCGCGCGGCGGCGCTGATGTTCCCGTTGTGCCTGCCGAGCAGCCATTTGACGTAGCGCCGCTCGAACTCGGACTCGAAGCGCGCGCGGGTGTCGCGGTAACTGCGACCGGGCTGGAAGACGTGCAGGTCGTTCGCTCGTTCGGCCGAGGTGGGCAGAGTCATGAGCTTGACCTCGGTTTCGCCGGCGGCGCGCGCCAGGTAGCTGGCTCGCTCGAGCATGTTGCGCAGCTCTCGCACATTGCCGGGCCAATCGTGGGCCGCAAGCGCCGAGATGGCCTCCTCGGTCATCGAGAGCGGGCCGAGCGAGGGATCGTTTTGGGAGGTCTGCTGTAAGAAGAGGCGCACGAGCCCGGGGATGTCTTCCCGGCGCGTGCGGAGCGGCGGCACCACCACCGGAACCGCGGCCAGCCGGTCATAGAGATCTTCGCGAAATTTGCCGCGCTCGACTTCGCGTTTCAAGTCGCGCTTGGTGGCGGCCACCACCCGCACGTCGGCGCGCAGTGTCTTGGTGCCGCCCACCCTGCGAAACTCTTTCGACTCGAGTACACGCAAGAGTTTGGGCTGTACATCGATGGGAAGCTCGCCAGCTTCGTCGAGGAACAGCGTTCCACCTTCGGCATTCTCGAACGCGCCGCGGCGCGACTCGACGGCCCCCGTGAAGGCTCCGCGCTCGTGGCCGAAAAGCTCGCTTTCGATGAGCGTGTGACTGACGGCACCGCAATCGATGACCACGAAGGCTGCCTTGGCCCTCGTGCTGGCCAGATGAATCGCGCGGGCAAGCACATCCTTGCCGGTTCCGGTCTCCCCTTCCAGCAGGACCGTTCCGTCGGTAGGCGCAATTCGCTCCAGCATGGCGAAAACCGTTCGCATGGCCGGGCTTTCGCCGATGGCCGCACCGAAGTTCGGCTCGCGCGAAGGGGCGGCGTTCGCCGGCACGGGAGTGAGACGCGTCGCGACGTTGGAATCTGGTTTCATCTCGGCTGTCATCGCAACGCCTCTCGCACGGGAAGAATCACGGAGCTCGTGCCCAGGTTATCCCGCTTCCACCATGGAGTCCCCTCAAGGTTAACCCGCCGCGACCAATGTGTCGTGTCCGCTCGACCGGTGCGCGTGATGACGACCTCGGCTTCCCATTCGCCCTCGGGGAGTCGGACGTGTGCGTGAAGCCTCCCGGGAGCGCTCCGCTCCGCAAAGTGCCATCGCGTCGACAGCGCGGCTTCGTCTCCGGGAGCGCGAGGATTGGTCCAGGTGAGCTCCACGTCGGTGATCTCCGGTGCGACACCCCCGAAGTCGAGCACGACATCGTGGTCGCGCGGCATCTTCGGGCCAATGGCGAAGTAGGCGCCGAGAAACGCCGCGACGAGAAAGAGCGGAGCGAACCGGCGCCGCACCTGGACGGCTACCACCTCCGCCTCACCCAACGGCTTCCGCCCAACACGGTGCTAGCGCTGTGGAGGAGCGTCGGGCGGTCGCGGTTCGCGATGGCGTTCGAGCTCCATGCGTCCCGTCAGACGTTCCCATGTATGCCACGCTCCGACGAACGCCACGTAGCAGAGGACCACGCCGATCGCGCACAGGTCGTAGATCATGATCCACCCGACCACGTAATTGGCGGCATCGGCGTGCGTCACGCGCGTGACGATCCAGGCGACGAAGCTTAGAAAGAGAATCGCCGTGACCGAGTAGAAGATGGCGAAAAACCAGCGCACTGGAAGGCGGTATTTGACCGAAAGCGGACGAAAGTCAACTCGTCCTGCTAGCGCCCTCTCGCCGCGCGGATGCGCGCCACCAAGCCTGCGACCACGTCGCGCGGCAGCTCGAATTTCGGCATCCGATTTTTGCCATTCAGAATGACCTGCGCGATCTGCTGATCGGTGGCTTTATTCTGCCAATCTGCGGCGGTGAGATCCGGCGCGCGCAGCAGCGCTCCTTGCGGTCCATCGCCTTTGCCAAGCGGGCCGTGGCAAGTCGCGCATTGATTGCGCCAGGTCACCTCGACGAGCGTGAGCGTCGGGTTCGCGCTCGCGCTCGCCGGAGGCACCGTTCGTCCTCTCGTTGACGCACGTGCTTGCTGTGTCTCCTCGGTGCGGTCGTGATCGTTCGGCTTCCACTCGCGTAGATCGGACGGCGCCGAATCGCACCCCGCGGCAGCGACAACCAAGCTGAGCGCGAGGAGCGACGGGAAAGGCAGCTTTCGAGGGGGACTCACGGCGTGCCCGAGGGAGTACGAGACGTCGGCCCGAGCGTCAACCCGAGATGGGCAGGTGAGGTGCGCTATTTCTTGGCAGCCGGGGGCGGCGGGGGTGCCTGCCCGGGCGCGGCCTTCCCGCCGCCCGTCTCATCGCGGCCCAAAAACGGCTTGCCGTTGATCTCCGCGAGATGAAACTCCGTGCGGCGGTTCTGGGCTTTGCCGTCGTCGCTCTTGTTGTCGGCGATCGGCTTGGTGTCGCCGAAACCCACCGCGATGCAACGATCTTTCGGAATCCCGTGATCAGCGAGCCACTGGACCACCGCCATCGCCCGATCCTGCGATAGCTTGAGATTGGCTTCCGCCTTTCCGACGTTGTCGGTGTGCCCCTCGATCCGGATGCGCGTGAAGTTCTTGTTCTGCTCCATGAACTCTTTGAGCGTGCTGAGTGTCGGTTCGCTCTCCGGCTTGATGATCGCCTTGCCGGTCTCGTAAACGATGTTGCCCGGGATCCCCAGCCTGCCATCCTTGACGGTCACGTTCGACTTCGGCGGTTCGGCAGCGGGCGGCGTGGTCGGCGCTGGCTCGGGCGTCGTCGCCGCGGCGGGCGTCGGCGCAGGAGGCGGCGGCTGCGTGGCAGCAGGCGGAGGCGGCGCGCTCTGCGCCTGTCCGCCCGTCTGCGCGTGAGCCTCACAGCCGATCACGGCGGGAACAAGTGCTGCAATAAGTGCGGTCCACATCCAAGGAGCGATCATCTTTCGAGCCATCTTCCTTCTCCTCTTGTGACTGGCGGCTTTGGAGCCGGCTTCGTTCATGGGCTCGGGTAAAGAGCGTTACGCCACCGTTTCCCTCGCGCCCTTTGGACGAAGCAGTCGAGCAGCTTCTTCATCCGCAACTTATCTCAACTCTGCGGTGATCCGGGCGAGAAACGGTCGGACACCGACACGATCATACATGCCGCGCCGATCTGTATTCGTGGAGCGCAGCCATTTGTGGCAGGCTGGTCGGGCTCCATGAACGTGCGAAAGGCGGGGCCACTAGGGGCCATGACCATCCGCGTCAGTCGACGTAAGTGGTTACAATCGTTGGCAATTGGAGGGACGGTTTCGGTGCTCGGGGGAACGGTCGCCCTCGTGCGCTCGTGCGGATACGATGTCGACGCCGCGACGGAAGCCAAGCTTCGCGTGCTCGCTCCGTGGCAATACGTCGTCGTGCGGGACGTCGCGCGCCGCATGGTGGCACCGGATCGCTCGGAAGGGGTGCCCACGCCCGACGAGGTGGGCGTGGCCGAATTCGTGGATCGGTATTTGATGGATCTGCGCCCTGCTCTTCGACGCGACGTGCTGCGGATGCTGCGTTACCTCGAGCAGCTCGCACCGCTTGCATCGGGTTTGGTGCACCGATTCACGGCGCTGTCCGCTCCCGATCAAGATCGGGTGCTCGGTGCGCTCGAGGCGAGCCAGACCGACCTGCTGCGCGCCGGATTTCAGGCGATGAAAGGCCTCGTCATGATGGGCTACTACCGCGATCCCAAGACGTTCTCGATCCTCGGATATCGAGGTCCGCTCCTGGCGATGCCGGACAAGGGGACACCGTGATCATCCGCGGTCGCGATCTCGGGCGCGACTTCGAAGACGATGCCGACGCGGTCATCGTCGGCAGCGGCGCCGGCGGGGGCATGGCGCTGCGCGAGCTCGCGCGGGCCGGACTGAAAGTTATCGCGCTCGAAGAGGGCGGCTACCATACGCCTGCCGATTTCAACCAACGCGAGGAGCAGATGCTCTCGCTTCTCTTCCACGATGGTGGCGCGCGCACGACCGCCGATCGTGCCGTTCGCGTTCTCACCGGCCGAGGCGTCGGAGGATCGACGATCCACAACACCAATCTCTGCAAGCGTACGCCGCCCGAGATTCTCGATCTCTGGGCGCGCAAGTACGGCGTCATCGGCTGTACCGAAAAGGAGCTCGCACCGGTCTTCGCCGAGGTCGAGCGGGACCTGTCGGTTCGCGAGATCCCCGAGCAGCAGCGCAACGGAAATAATCAGGTGCTCGCGCGAGGCGTCAAAGCGATCGGCTACCACGGCGGGCCGCTCAAGCACAATCGCGTCGGCTGTCGCGAGAGCGGATTCTGCGACCTCGGCTGCAGCTACGATGCCAAGCAGAACGTCACCAAGGTGCTCCTGCCCGATGCCTTCGCGGCGCCCGGCAAGGCGGTGGTGATGAGCGATGTCAAGGCGACGCGCGTCGAGCACAAGGCGGGCGCCGTCACCGGCGTGATGGGCGTAGCAACCGATCGGGCCGGCAACCCGGTGGCAAAAGTGAAGCTGAAGGCGAAGGTGGTCGTGCTCGCCGCGAGCGCCGTCGGAAGCCCGGCGCTCGCGCTGGCCAGCGACTTGCCCGACCCGCACGGGCTGACCGGGCGCGGGCTGCGTCTTCACCCCGGAGCAGCAATCGCTGGATTCTTCGGCGATCGAATCGACGGCGTGTACGGAATTCCGCAGAGCTACGAGTGCACCGAGTTTCTCGATCTGCACGAAGGAAGCGAGCGCCGGGTGTGGATCACCACCGCGTTCGCACACCCCATCGGTGCCGCTGCGTCTTTACCGGGATTCGGACCTTCGCACATGACGCTGATGCGGCGCTACTCGCACATGGCCGTTCTCACCGCCATGGTCCACGACGAGGGAGAAGGACGTGTCACCTTGGGCGAAGAAGGAGCGCCGCGCCTGGAGTACAACCTCGCCGAGGCGGACCGCGCCCAGCTCGTCTTGGGGTTGCGGGGAGCGGCCCGAATTCTATTGGCGGCCGGAGCACGGGAGGTCTTGCTCGGCACGATCCCGCCGCTCCGGTTGACGAAGATTCTCGATGTCGATCGCATCACCGCCGACATCGTAGGGCCCCACAAGCTACCGCTCCTTTCGGTGCACCCGATGGGCACGATGCATTTCGGCGAAGACCCAACCAAGAGCATCGTGAAGAGCACGGGCGAGCATCATGGCGTACGAGGACTCTTCGTTCTCGACGGGTCGCTGTTCCCCACGAGCATTGCCGTGCCGCCGCAGATCTCGATCTACGCCTTCGCGCGCCTCCTCGCCAAACACGTCGTCGATCGCGCGCGGGGATAGCTCGAGCCGATCAGTACGCGAGGGCGCCGGGGACGACGAGCCTGAACTCCCCCTTGGGACAAGCGCGCTCGAAGATCGCTCCCCGACGATCAGCCAGACCGGAGCGGATGAGACCATCGGCCCGCTGAAGAGAGTAGGCTGCGAGCGGCGCGGGCGAAGTTCTGCCGTCGGGAACGATGAAGATGAGCGCCGGCGAGCTGCTGGTCGGGATCGGAAAAGCGATCTGGCACGCGTTGGCTACGATGCCGCTCTTGTCGTCGGCCACACAACGCGAAAGGGCGCGTGCGTCGGCTTTGGTGGCGTCCGTCGAGGGAATCCGTGCGATCAGCCGCGCCGCCGCTTGCCGAACCATCTCCGACGGGTCCTGAGCCAGCAACGCGCGCTCGCGGGCACCGCCGTCGCACCGACCCCCAAGGATGTTGAGCCCGGTCAGGCTGTTCGCGCGAACGTAGACACGGAAATCAGCCGTGGCTTTGCAGAGTGCTGCCACCGCTCGCGATTTGGCGGCGGGGTCGGTCGGGGAGAGCGTCTTGCCGAGGAGCGCCGCTGCTCCTACCGCGTTCGCGGCCACGTCGAGGTCGCCGTCGGAGATGAGCTCGAGAGCACGCGCCAGGGCGGCCGAGGCATCCGGTCCCCTCGGCAAATACGTTGTCGCCCAGATCGCTTCCGCACGGACGCTCCCATCCGGATCCGAAAGCAGCGGGCGCAGCACCGCAAACTGCTCGGGGTGACCCGCGAGCGCCTCCGCGATTTTGCGCCGGTCCGGCACGTCGGAACTTCGCCGGACGAGGGTCGCAAGCAAGTTGCCCCCCGCAGCGCCGGACATGCGACCGATACCTTCCACGAGTGCGTCACGCACCCCGCTTCCGGTGCTGAACAGGATTTTTTCCAGCTGCTTCGCGGTCCCCTCTCCGCTGCGCGAAAGGGCCCCCGAGAGCGCCAGCCCGATGGCCGTCCGATCCTCGGTGGCGGCTTGAGTGAGACGCTCGAGCAGCACGCCCACGCTTGCTTGGCCGGCCGACGACCCCAGCGCGAGCGCTGCGTGAAGTCGCACGCCGGCGTTGTCATCGCCGAGAGCATCGAGAAGCGGAGCATCTTGACCGGCCGGACCCATCTCCCCGAGGGCGTCGATGGCTGCAAGGCGCAGCCCGAGCCCTTTGCTCTTCACGAGCGACAGCAAGACGTCAATCGCCCGAGGCGCGCCCGTTCGTCCGAGCGCGCGGGCGAGCTGCTCTCGTTCTTCGACGGACGTCTTCGGTTCACGCATGGCGGCCACCAGCGGCTCGACCGCCCGCCCATCGCGACGCGACGGATCGAGCAGAGCGCTCACCGCCAACACCGCCTGACGCCGGACGACCGGGTTCGAGTCGGAGAGCAACTCGAGCACCGTCGGTACCGTCGCCGGATCGCCGAGCTCCGTCAGCGCGCGCAACCCGGCGTAAGCGCCGAGCGTACCCTTGCGCATCGCCTGCATGATGGCCGAACCTGCGCCCTTGGCTTTCATCGAGCCGAGCACCAGCGCCGCGCCCGCCGCCACGTTGGCGCTGCCGTACTGCTCGAGGGCAGCCATGAGCGGTCCAACCGCTTTCGCTCCGCTCATCTCGAGTGCGTCGCGCACCGAGGAAGTCTTGGCCGCCGGATCCTCGGTCGCCAGACCCTTGATGAGAGTGCGGATCGCTGGCTCCGAAGCGATCTTCCCGAGCGCCGTCAGGGCGGCCACCCGCACTTCGGGCGAACCTCTTTCTTCCAAGAGCGGCGCGATGGCCAGCACCGCTTCGTGCGAGCCCAAGCGGCCGAGTGCGGTCAGCGCGTCGACCCGCACCTGTGCCACCCCGTCGCGGAGCGCGAGGATGAGCGCGCTTCCGGCGCGGGGATCTCCGAGCTCGCCGAGCGCTCGCGCGACCGCGCGGCGCACCTCGGGCGCGCTGTCTCCCACCTTGCCGATGAGCGGAACCGCGGCGGTCGGATCGCCGATGTGCGCCAGTGCTTGCGCCACTTCGGCTCGCACGTTGGCCGACGGATCGTCCAAGTGTCCGAGCAGCGGTCCGACCGCTTCGGACGCGCCACTCGCGCCCATGGCGGCCGCCGCCGCAAGCCGAACCCCTGCATCCGGATCGCCCAACACGCGCCCGAGCGCGACGACGGCGCGCGGCGAAGGCACGTGCCGGATCAGCTCGCAAGCTGCGAGGCGCACCCGTACGTCGGAATCGCTGAGCCACGGAATGACGGCATCGAGCGCGACGGCGCTACGCAGTCGAATCGCCGATTTCGCCGCGCGAAGCCGCACTTCCACATCGGAATCACCGAGCGCCTTCACCAGCAGGCTCGCCGCCGTACGCGCATCCATCTCGCCGATCGCCAGCGCGGCGGCGCGCCGCTCCGCGACGTCGCCGCTCTGCAGCGCTCGCGCAACCTTGGCCGGCGCACTCGGCCACACGAACGCCCCCGCCCCCTGGGCGCCGAGCCCAATTCCCCCCGCCACGAGCAGCGCCAAGACGGTACGACTCACCACAGCGCCGACAGTAGCACGACGCCGTCGCCGGCCGGCCATGGGCTTCTGCCGGGTTTGTTAAACGGGGAGGCGGGGGAGCGGGGAGACTTTGTTCTTTCGAAAATTCAAAAATCCCGTCTCCTCGGTTCTCTGTGAAATACACCCGCCGAGTCAGGGCTGCGAGATGCCGTCGACGGCCGGCGTCGGTGGGGCCCAGCGGCGCGTTTGGGAGAGGACCCTGCGCATGGCTTCGACGCAGCACGTGTTCTGCTCCTCGGTACCGACCGTTACGCGGACGTAGCTACGCTTGGCGTGATGAACCGCCAAGAGGCGGATGTACACACCTTCGGTCAGCATCGCTTCGACGATGGCTTCGGCCGACACGCCCGACTTGGCGACGTCGAGCAGGACGAAATTGCCTTCTCCCGAGATGACCGAGAGACCCCGAATACTGCCGAGCTCGCGTTCGAGGTAATCACGCCCGTGTCGTAGCTGCTTCATTCGGCGCTCGAACTCTTCCACATCATCGAGCGCCGCGAGGGCTCCCGCCAGTGTCAACGACGAGACGTTCCAGGGGACCTTGGCCCGCATCAAGAGACGGGTCACTGCGGGATGAGCCAGCGCGTAGCCGAGCCGCAGCCCCGCCAGCCCGAACGCCTTGGAGAAGGTCCGTATGAGGATGGCGTTGGGGAACTCCGCCAAGAGGTGCGCGAGCGAGTCCGGTGTCTCCCCGAGCTCGTGGTACGCCTCGTCGATCGCGGTTGGCAGTCCCAGGCGCAGAACCCTGCGCATCGCCGCCTCGCTCAAGCGATTGCCGGTCGGGTTGTTGGGCGTGCAGAGGAAAATGACTTTCGTCCTCTCGGTGACCGCCGAAACGATGCCCGAAACGTCGAACTCGTGGTCGTCGGTCATCGGAACGAAAACCGGAATGCCTCCGCAGACGCGGGCGCGCGCCTCGTACATGGAGAAGGTGGGCACGCTGAGCAGCACCTCCTCGCCGGGAGCAACGAAGGTTCGCACCACGAGATCGATGAGCTCGGTCGAGCCGGCGCCGAGGACGACGTGCCCATCTTCGAAGCCTTCACGCTCACCGAGGCGCCGCCTCAGCTCGAGGCCACTGGTCGGGTACAGGTTGCCCTGCTGGGCGGCGCTCACGATCGCGTCGATCACACGCGAGCTCGGCGAAAATGGGCTCTCGTTCGACATCATCCGGAGAAGCCCCTGGCCGCGCGAAGACGCGACCTCGAAGTGATCCTCTCGATAGGGTTGCGCTGCCCGCACCCACGTCGGCGCGAAAAGCTCCATCCCTTCGCCATCGAAGCCGCCCGCCGCCGCCGGCTCATCGCCCAGCGAGTCGCCGAACACTCGAATCATGGCTTCCGCGCGCACGAATGCTTCGGGGGTGTCGACATCGATCCATCGACCATCGCCCATGTCGCAGCCGAAGAAACGTCCGCGCGCAGCGAGCGCGCGCACACCGTCCGATAGTGAGCAATCGCCGGCGCCCTTCTCGACCTTTTCGAGCTCGGCGATCAGCTCGGGACCGATGCGGAACACACCGGTATCGATGCAATCGTAGTTGCTGATGTCTTTGCCGATATCAGCGATCTTTCCGCCGTTCAGGCGAACCTTCGTCGCATCATCGAGATCGAAGCACCGTTCGATGTCGTAATCGACGCCGAGGGCGCAAGCGCCCTTCGGCAGGTCGAACTTCAAGAGCCGCCGGACGGCGTCGGGCGAATAAAGGTGGTCGGCCATCGAGAGGATGCACTCCCGGTCGATGAATTTTCTCGCGGCGAGCAGCGAAACCCCGTTTTTGCGATCGAAGCGCTCGTTCTGGACGAAGTGAAGCTTGAGCCCGAGGCTCGGCTCCGCCAAAAGCGCACGCCGGATCTGCTCGCCACGATAGCCAATGACGATGACCGCTTCACGAATTCCCTCTGCTTGCAGCGTGCGGAGCACCCTGATCAACAGAGCCACTCCGGCCACCCGCTTGAGAGGCTTGGGGAGCATGTCCTGGGCGACGAGGCGTGAGCCCGTCCCCGCCGCGAGAACGACCGCTCGCTCCAACCGACGTCCCGTTCGCTCGATCATTCTTGGCCTCACTAAGCAGGGTCAAACATGAGCCGGCCCGCATGTAACACGGGTGCGGCAAATGGGGCAATTCCTTTTCAAACTCGTGAACTTGCAGCTCTTCTCGATGTCGCTTTCGTTTCACACTGACGCAAAGCAGCTACACCTACCCACTCTTCCCACCCGGCACCTCCGGGCGGGGCGAATCGCGTCGCAACGCGATGCGTTGCTCGACAATTCGTGGTTCGTCGGTTCGTCCGACCGAACCGCCGGATGCCCTCCTGAGCAACCCGGATGCCAGGGCTGGGTGCGTCAGGCGCTACGCAGATCGAAACACTCGAGAAATGAAATCAAGCGAGCTTGCCTTCGTCCATCCACCGCCGTGCGCGAGCGAGATCCTCCGGCGTATCGACTTCGATCCAAGCGAGATCCGTCACGTCGACCGCGCGCGTTGGCACTCCCTCGGCGATGAGATCGTTGTAGACATCTTCGTAATAAAGGTCCGTGCGGTTCGCTTCCAGCGCCCGCGCGAGCGCTCGAAAGAGCTTCGCACCAGCGTCGGCGCTGACTCTTTCGATGCCAATGCTCTCTGCCGTGCACCGCTCGGGAGCCAATCCCTTTCCGAAGGAGCGAATCGACGCACCCTCGGTGATCACTTTCATCTCTTCGGCACCGAGGTCGCCTCGTCGTTCGACGGCGACGGCGAGCTCGGCGCCCTCCTCTTGCAGGCGGGTAAGGACGTCGCGCTGGAAGAGCACGTCGCCGTCGAGCTTGAAGAAGGCTCGGCCGGCAACCGCATGGGCGCAGCGGTAGAGCGAGACCGAATTTTGGGTGCGCTCGAAATCGGCGTTGTGGCAGTAGCTCACCTTCGCCGGCAAGCCGCCGAGGGCCGCGCGCACGGCGTCGTGACGGTAGCCAGTCGCCACCACGAGCTCGCGCACGCCGACGGACGAAAGTAAGCGCGCCGCGCGATGCAAGATGCTTTCGGCTCCTACCTCGAGGAGTGCTTTGGGACGCTCGTCGGTCAGCGGCCGCAAGCGCGTGCCCCCGCCCGCGGCGAGAATGACCGCGACCTCGCTCACGCGACCGCCAGGTCTGTCTCGCTCGTCCGATCGGGCAAGGCGAGATTCATCTCCCGAAAAGCCTCCTGCGAAACGCGGCGCTGCAGAGGTTTCAAATAGCCGTAATAGATGGCGTTCAAGACGACGAGCCGATAGACGAGGTAATACTCCGGATGCCCGAGCGCATTGAAGACTGAGAGCCCGAAGACCATCGATCCGAAGCCGAAAAACCGACGCCACACCTTCATGGCCTGCGCCGCATGCTTGCGATACCGAGCGCCTCGCACGGGGTCGTAGGGTGGATACATCGTCAACCGAGGACTCGTCGACGGATCGAAGGTGACCACGTAGTCGCGTTGGCTCTTGAGGTAGAAAAGGTAAATCGGGTAGCTGACCTTTTCGACCCACGACAGGGACGCCGGATCCTTGGCCGCGCGGCGCGATCGCGCGGCCTCGTAGTCCTCGCCTTCCTGGTAGGGCCCTGTCAGGCGAAGGAAGACGTTCTTGTAGTGGTCGTACATCGTGGTGTGAAACGACGTCGTCACCATCGTGAGGCAACACAGCAGCAGCACCGTGACCTTCATCCACAGCGGTGTGTCGAGCGAGCGCCATATCACGACAACGGTGGCAGGGGCCACCGCTCCCACGGTGAAGAGGTCGGCGACGCCGTCGAGCATGCGGCCGAACATGGACGACGTACCGCGCATCCTGGCCAGCTGTCCGTCGGCACAGTCGAGGACGGCCGAAACGAACAAGAGCAGGCCGCCTACCTGAAGGTGATGAGGAAACGATGCCAAGAGCGCGAGCGCGGAGCCGATTCCGGCTACGATCGAGACCGCGGTGATCGCATCAGGCGAGACGGGCAGCGGATAGACGGCCCGCGCGAGCACATACGCGAGAGGTCGATGTACGTAAATATCGATAGGCTCTTCGACCTCGAGCGGCTTGAGGGATGCCCGATAACCTGACAAAAAGTCCATTTACGCTGCGCCTGCGCTCCTTCAAAACGAGGAGCGTTGCCTCTCACCAAAGACGAAACCTTGCGCCGGAGGACGCGCGTACCATGGCCCGCGCTCCGGCGCCAGGGGGGATGCCCCGGCTGTGCGAGATCCGAGCCAACAGGCACGCTGTCCTCGGGTGCGGCACTGGCTTTGCACCCCTCCGAGCACGGAGCACGGCACCGATGTCCGGTGCGCTGGTAGAAGTCTTCGGCAGGAGTGCTATGAGCCGACCCATAACTGAATTCCGTGACTCGGCGCGCCTCCGACGTCCTACCTACTCCCAGGAGACTCCATGAAGCGACCCCCGCAAGTTCAACCCGTCGAAGGAAAACTCGGGGTCCTGCTCCCCGGTCTCGGGGCTGTCTCGACGACGTTCATCGCCGGCTGCTTTCTCGCCCGCCGAGGGCTCGCGGCGCCCATCGGATCGCTGACGCAGCTGGCGACGATCCGGCTCGGCAAGCGCACCGAAAACCGAACGCCCCTCATCAAAGACTTCGTTCCGCTCGCGGGCCTCGACCAACTCTGCTTTGGAGCCTGGGACCTGTTCGCCGACAACGCTTACGAGAGCGCCGCCCACGCACAGGTGCTGAACCGCGAGCACCTCGAGCTCGTCAAGGACGAGATGTCCGCGATCCGGCCGATGAGCGCGGTCTTCTATCCCGAGTACGTCAAGCGCCTGAGCGGTACCAACGTCAAGAAAGGCCGGACCAAGGCCGACATGGTCGAGGCCCTGCGCGAAGACATTCGCAACTTCAAGCGTACGAGCGGCGTTTCGCGGACCGTCGCCGTTTGGTGTGGTTCAACTGAAATTTACATTGCCCCAGGGGATGTGCACCAGACCATCGCCCATTTCGAAAAAGGCCTGCTCGACAACGACCCTGGAATCACCAACTCGCAAATGTACGCGTGGGCCTGCATCAAGGAAGGCGTCCCCTATGCCAACGGCGCACCCAATCTGACCGTGGATTTCCCGGCGGCGTTCGAGCTCGCGAGGGAACACAAGATCCCGATCGCCGGCAAGGATTTCAAGACCGGCCAGACCTGGATGAAGACCGTGGTCGCGCCCGGCTTGAAGGCACGCATGCTCGGGCTCTCCGGTTGGTTCTCGACCAACATCCTCGGCAACCGCGATGGGGAGGTGCTCGACGATCCGGAGAACTTCAAGTCCAAAGAGGTTTCCAAGCTCGGCGTGCTCGAATACATCCTGCAGCCCAAAATTTACCAGGAGCTCTACGGCAAGATCTTCCACAAGGTCCG
The DNA here is from genome assembly GCA_036395495.1 of Polyangiaceae bacterium. GTDB lineage: Bacteria > Myxococcota_A > Polyangia > Polyangiales > Polyangiaceae > DASWDH01. Next base: position 5,746 of record DASWDH010000031.1, on the reverse strand, counting down.
CATCGAGTATTACCCGCCTCGCGGCGACGCCAAGGAGGGTTGGGACAACCTCGATATCTTCGGATGGCTCGGCTACCCGATGCAGATCAAGATCAACTTTCTCTGTCGCGACTCGATCCTCGCGGCGCCCATCGTGCTCGATCTCGCGCTCCTCATGGATCTCGCGCAGCGCGCCCACTTCAGCGGCGTGCAGGAGTGGTTGAGCTTCTACTTCAAGAGCCCGATGACCGCGCCCAATCTTTACCCGGAGCACGACCTTTTCATTCAGTCGATGAAGCTCAAAAATACGCTCCGCTGGATGATGGGTGAAGAGCTCATCACCCACCTCGGCAACGAGTACTACGACTGACCCTCACCAACGCATCTTGTCGCGCAGCTCTTTTTGCAGCTGGTCGGCCATGAGCTCGTGGGTCTTCACGTTGGGATGCCAGTCGCAGCCGTAGCCATTTTCGCCGGTCTGCACGGGAAACTCGACGAAATAGACCCGGCCGTCCCCTGCCCCGCGCAGCGCGGCCACGGCACCTTCGATGCCTTGACGCGCGTGGGTGAGCGCGCTCCTGCCCTCGGGCCAATGGTCACTCAATGCCGGGCCGAGCGCGCAGAAAATGGAAGCCTTGGGGTAGCGCGAACGCACCTCCTTCACGAACGCCAAGTAGGCGCGAGGAAACGGCGACCAGTCCTCGTTCTCGGGCGCAAAATCGTTGGTCCCGAGGTTGATGACGACCACGTCGGGTTGATAGCGGGCAAAGTCCCAACGGCTATCCTCTCGTTCGGGCAGCGTCCGCTTCCAGAGCACGGGCATGATCCATGGATCGGTGCTTCCTCGGTTGCTGAACACCCCCTTGCCCGACCAAGCCGTCGTCACCAGCAGAGCGTCGGCGGCGCGGGCAGTGATGGCGCCGTAGGTCAGGTAATGGTTCTCCGTTTGCGGGCTGAAGTGACACGCCTTGTCCTCGCCTTCGTTGCCGTAACCGGTGGAGATCGAATCGCCGATGACTTCGATGCGCCGCGCCGGTGTCTTGCCAAAGGCGAGCAGTCGGCCGCCCTTTCCGAACCGAAAGCCGAGAAACTTGGTCTCGCCGAGGCTCGCCTCCGTCAATCGATGGAGGGTGACCTCGTGCGTACCCGAAGGCAGTCCGGCGACGAGCAGATACGCGTGGGTCCCCCTCTTGGTGTCGAGTTTCTGCGAGCGCGGCTTGCCATCGACGAGGACCAAGAACTCGTTTTTACCCTGCGCATCGTCGAGCTCCACGCCGGCCGACGTTCCGGAGAAGCGCGCGCCGATGCGGGTCCCCGACCAGGCGAATACCGGCGCGTCGAGATCGCCGTCGTCGAAACGTCCTTCTCGGTACACGCCGGCGACGAAGGTATCGCCGCTGAGATCGGGATCGCCCGCCGTGCTGTCCAGGCCGAGGAGCTTGCGCGACGCGCTTCGTACCGTCGAACAGCCTGTCAACGCACAGGCGAACAGGGCGGCGAGGAACCGCAGCTTCATCTCGTCGAACACCGCCGGCAAGCTACCGCGTCATCGCGAGAACGGAATGCCTCCCACTCCGCGAAGCATATATTTTATGAACGGCGTCACCCGGGGAGGGGCACCGCTGGATGGCAACGCCGCGTCCCGCGAGCGTGCGCCGTGCGAACGAGACCGTCGCAGAGGTGGTCCATCGGGATTCCGGCGACGCGCGCCGCTTCGGGATAGAGACTGGTCGCGGTCATGCCGGGAAGCGTATTGACCTCGAGCAGCGTCACCCCATTCCCGTCGCCGCCGTCGCCCACCACGAAATCGACGCGCGACAAGTCACGGCACCCGAGCGCGCGATGTGCGGCAAGCGCCACCTGCTGCACGTTTTGCAGAACGGATGGTGGCAGCTGCGCGGGACAGACATGCTCGCTGCCGCCGGTCGCGTAGCGCGATCGGAAGTCGTAGAAATCCGCCAGCTTGGCGAAAATCTCGGTCGGCGGCAGCGCGCGTGTCGGGCCGAGCGGCGGCGCATCCAGCACGCCACAGGTAACTTCTCGACCGATCACGAAACGCTCGCAGAGGGCCCTTTCGTCGAAGGAGAGGGCGAGCTCGAGCGCGCGCTCGAGCTCCGAGTCAGCGGCCCCCGCCGTGACGCGGGTGACGCCGATCGCCGACCCTTGCTCACCCGGCTTGACGACGACCGCGCGCCCGAGCGCGGTGCGCACCTCCACCGCTGCGCGCGCGAGATCCTCGCCGCGCGCAACGACGACCTCTTCGGCGACCGGCAACCCGTGCTTACGGAACACGATCTTCGCGGCGATCTTGTCGGAGGCGAGCGCGCTCGCGAGCACGCCCGATCCGACGTAGGGAAGGGCCAGCACTTCCAGCACGCCCTGCAGGCAGCCATCTTCGCCCAAGGCTCCGTGCACGATGGGAAACACGACATCGGGCTGCGCTTCGGCGAGCGCGGCGGGAAGCGAAGATGCGAGCTCGAGCCGCCGCACTCGGTGCCCGGCTGCCTCCAGTGCGGCAGCCACGCCTTCGGCCGACGAGCGCGAAACGGCCGCCTCGCTGGAGGGCCCACCCTCGATGACCGCCACGTAGAGACTCACGAGATTCGCTCCGGCAACTCGACCTTGACGAGCTCGATGGCCAGCTTCTGGGCGAACTCGAAAATGCGTTGGTCGCGATAGAACTCGCCGTAGACGATCTTGGTGAGACCCGCATTGGCAATCATCTTGAAGCATCCCCAGCAGGGTGAAGCGGTGACGTAGATGGTCGCGCCCTCGATGCGCGTGCCGTTTTTGGCCGCTTGGATGACCGCGTTGGCCTCGGCGTGAATGGTTCGCACGCAGTGGCCCTCTTCCATCATGTGCCCCTCTTCGTCGCAGTGCCCGAGCCCACGAATCGAGCCGTTGTACCCGGTCGCCAGGATGTTCTTGTCGCGCACGATGGCGGCGCCGACGTGCTTGCGGTCACAGGTCGCGCGCGACGCCACGTCCGACGCGATTCGCATGAAATACTGGTCCCAGGTGGCTCGTTCGCGAGGGCTCATGGTCGGTTTCCGCACGCTACACTTGACCACGTGCGGCCGCCATGGCTTGGTCCGCGGGTGAGCCGAAATTCGCCCCGCCTGAGTTGGATTGGTTGGATTGTGATCCTGACGTTGGGAGCGGCGCTGGTGTCGAGCGCCACCGGTGAGCAGCTCTCGGACAGGATGATCGCCGAACAAATCCTGGCCACGTTGGGCGCCTCGTCCGCCCAGCGTGCGTTGGCACACGCACCGCTCGAAGAATCCAAGCACGCACTCGAGCGAGCGGCGGGAGCGCGCCGCTCCGGCGATATTCGACATGCCGAGCAGCTGGAGGGGCTTTCGCGAGAATGGGCGGAAACCGCGCGTGATCTGGTTCGCGCGGCGGCCGCGGAGGCCGACGCCGCAGCTCTGGAGCTCGCCGCGGCGGACGCCGGGGTCCAGGCGGAACGCGCGCGCGCCCTACTCGAGGAGGCGATTGCGCGAAGAGGACGTGCCGAAGCGGAGCTCGCGAAATTGGCTACCGACGCCGGACCGTTTCCCACGCTCCCTCCCACGAGCGCGAGCGCTCGCGCCAAGCCCGCCAAGCCCAGCAACACGAAGGGGACGCCATGAGACGGCTGTTTCTTCTGTCGCTGCCGATCCTCGTGGCGAGCTGTGCGCGTCCTCCGCGCCCGGCTGCGATGGCGGACGCGGAGAGCGTCCGGCGGACGCCGGCGGCAAAGAACGCGGCGTCTCTCGCACCCGAAGCCTATCTCCACGCCGAGAAGCTCCGCGCCGAAGCCGAGACGGCGTACGAAAACGGAGATTTGCCGGGCGCACAGATTTTGGCTCAGCGCGCGGTCGCCGCCTACCAGCACGCCCTCGTCCTCGCGCGCATCAGTTACGCGGGCGAAACAGCGAACCGTGCGAGGCTCGCTTTGCGCATCGCGGAGCAGGCACTCGCCCAGAACGACGGCGAACTCAAACGCGTCTCCGCACAGGCCGACGATCTCGAGGTGCGAATCAAGGTCATCAAGGACGCAGCGCCCATCGCAGCGGCCGGCCGTGCCGACGGCGCCCGCGAAACCGCGCGCCTCGCTTCCGCGCGTTCGCTGGCTCTCGACGCTCGGCTTCTCTGCGCGGCGGCTCGGATGATCGCTGCGGACGCCGCGCCACTCACGCAGGCGCAAGGCTTGGTCGATGATCTCGACAAGAGGCTCGTTTCCCAGCTGCGCCCCGCACCGGTCGACGCAGCGATGAGGGCGAGAGCACAGTGCCTGGGGGCGCTTACACTGGCCCGCCGGAGCGCTTCGACGACCTCGAGCGTGGGAAAGTCCGATCAGCTGCTGTCGGAGCTGTCGGCCATGGGAGGGCTCTCGCCGGTGCGCGATGATCGCGGCGTCGTCGTCACGCTTCGCAATCTGTTCGCGGGCGACCAGCTCACCAAAGAAGGGCGCGATCGGCTCGATTCGCTCGGTCGCGTGGCGCAAGCGCACCCGGATTTTCCCGTGCAGGTCGTCGTCCATGCCTCGGGACCCAAGTCCAAGCTGGGACGCGACGAAGGCATGGCGATTTCCAAGGCCCTCGTCGAAGCCGGTGCCAACGCCGAACGGATGCTCGTCGAAGCGGCCGGCTCGGCTCACCCCGTGATCGATCCGAGCATCGCGCGTGACGCGTCCCGCAACGAGCGAATCGAAATTATCTTCGTAGATCCAGGCGGTTGACCGTGGCGGAGCCGGTGGGTGCCGTCGCCGTGCGCTCGTCCGCGGTGCCGATGACCAAGGGCCGATATCAGGTCAGGAGCGCAATTCGGGTGGACGAAAAGCCCCCCTCGACGCAACTTTAGAATACGTGAGGGCGTCTTACACGACGGGTGCGATGATCGGCGAAGCGCCGGCGAGGGAGGATCGGAGTTTCGAAGGAGGCATTTAACTTGGCGAGAGACTCGCTTTTTGGAGAGCCAATTGTTTGGGCTGGGCGCCCGAAGATCGTGACCGTCCCGGCTGGATACCGAATCGCCGCGATGGTGATGGCCCTTGTGGCGGCCATCGCTCTTGCTTGCGCCGTTTTGGTTGCTACCGCGATCCATGCACCCATCGGTGGGTTGATCCTCTTCGCGTGCTGGTCGTCGACTCTTGCCGTCGCCCTTCGCTACGGCCCTGCCATTTGGCGTACCGAAGTGGAGTACGTGGTCACCGAGAAGCACGTGATGTGGAAGCGTGGGCGCATCCGGCGTACGATCGACCGCGGTGCCATCAGCTATGCCCGGATCCATTGGCATCCGAGCATCCCCGGCCTGGGCGATCTCGAGCTCGTTCGCGCGGTCCCCACCGGCGCGCTGCGGCGTCGGCTCTCGCTGCTGTTGCCCGGCGTCATCGGTCCCGACCGCCTTTGGGCGATCATCCGCGGCGTTCCGGCCGCCGGTGGATCGGGCGATGGCCATCGTCCGCTCGCCCAGCGTCTCGACGAAGGGGAGCGCGTGCTCTGGTCGGCGCGGCCCACCTGGAGCTGGCGCGTATGGTTCCCCGCGGGCATACGTCAAATCGCTACGGCCAGTATCGGCCTCGTCGTGGGCATGGCTTTCATCCGTGAGCTCAAAACGGCCATCCCCATCGCGAAACGGATCGTGGGGGCGGGACTCTCGACCCACTCGCCTGCTTTCATATCGCTGGTGGTGGCTTTGGCATTGACCGCCATTTTGCTCGCCTGCGTGGCGATAGGTCTTGGTTACGTGGCGTTGGTGCGGCCAGCTCTTCTCGTGCAAAGGA
>DASWDH010000030.1:0-3523 GCA_036395495.1 Polyangiaceae bacterium | reverse complement strand
GTTCAACGATCGGGCGCTGGTCGTGCGCATTCCTCATGATTCGAAGGCGGACCTCGAGCGCCAGATTCATCCGTACGTGAAGGCCTCCGCCCAATCGGCGGGCTGGATTTGGTCGATACCGCTCTACGACAAGCTGAGCGTCGGTTACGTATATTCGAGCAGCTTTCTATCCGATGCGGATGCCGAACGCGAGCTTCAGCTGTACTGCGGCGAACGATGGAACCAGAGCGCCATCAAATTCCAAGTCCGTTTCGTGACCGGAAAGCTGCCCAAGTTGTGGAGCAAGAACTGCGTGGCGATCGGCCTCGCCGGTGGATTCGTAGAGCCGCTCGAGTCGAGCGGGTTGGCGATCACGCAGGTCGGCATCGAGTTGCTCACCTCGATGCTCGACGCGAGGTACTACGACGAGCGCATCGCCACGCGCTACAACGTTTCGCTCGACAAGTTCTACCTCGACATCATTCATTTCATCACCGCGCATTACTGCTTCACCACGCGTGAAGACACGCCCTATTGGTCGGCGGTCAAGCACGACACCCGCGTTGCGCCGGAGCTCGAGGCCCGCCTCGACATTTTCAAGCGCCACTTGCCCACGATGGGAACCAAGGGTACGCGCGAAACAGGGTCGGCCTTCCGCGACATCAGCTGGTTTTGCGTGCTGCTCGGGATGAACTTTCCCTTCGATTTGCCCCGGCCGAGCGCTCGCGCGCTCGACGCAGCGGAGCGCATCGCCCGAGACAAGCGTAGGCTCGCCAAGGAGCTGATGACCCGAGTGCCGAACCACTATCGCTTTCTCTCGTCGGAGGTCTACAAACGAGAGGTGAAGTAGCCGAGGTGCTTACGGCCGCGAGACCTTGCCCATGCCGGAGCTCGCGGCGAGGATGATCGCGTCCTCGATGACCGCTTTGGGAACGTCGACGTGTGTCGTCCAGGTGACTCCATCCTTCGCGGCGACGTCCATCGTCACGAGCATGGGGGTCTTGCCCTTGTTCGGCGCCGATTCGAGCGCGGGGCGGGCGTCGCGCATCGTACGGGCGACCTCGGGGTCGAGCGACGAACGAGCGATCAAACCCAGCCATGAGTGCAGAAACGACTCGAGGGTGACGAAGCTCGCGCCGGCGAATTTGCCGTCTTTCAGCGGGGTGAGGTCCTGCCTGGAGGCCAATGTCCCCGATTCGGGAGCACCTTCGAGGACCGCTTGCACCGTTTTTACGAGTTGACCACGATCGGTGCCGAGCGCGCACCACGTTTGCGCCGCCTCGGCGACGACGAGGACGTGCACCTTCACCGGAGGCACAGCCGCTTTGGCAGACGTCGCTTTGGGCGGCTTCTGGGCGCTCTTTTTCCCATCGCCGGCCGGTGCGCCGACGGATTCACGCGACACGGTCAGCTCGAAGTCGAGACTCCCTTTGGGAAGCTCCTTCGGTGCCGCGACCGACTTGAAGGTGAAGCCGATCGGAAGCGTCTTGGAGGTCGCCGGAGACTCGTCACTCGTGCGAAGTGCGGCGAGCTTGGTCTTGATGAAGCCCTGGATCTTGGGTCGGCTGACGGCAGAGGCGAGACTCTTCAAAAAGTCGGGATACTGATTGGGAGCACCGACACCGACCACGTACCATCCGGCCCCTTCGAGCGCGGTGAGCCAAGCGTCGTCTTGCGCAGGCGGTGCGTTCGCCTTCGCGGCCGGTTTGATCGCGGTGGACGTGGTGTAGGCACCTGCCGCGCTGACCCAGGGCGCTTCGGTCGAATACTTGTCGCTGAACAGGGCATTGATGGGCGCGCGATCGGCGGGCGCGATACCTTCGTGCAGGAGCCAACCATCGACGAGCTCGGCCAGCGTTCGGCGGATGGCGTCGAATCTGCGTGGGTCGGGCCCGTGCTGGTAACTCGCCGTCGAGGCACCGGCGGGAAGGCGCCAGAACATCGGGGGAGGAGGCGCTTGCCGCGTCGCCTGGTTGGCGAGCGTGGCGGCGGTCCACGATTGCTGGCCGCGCAGACGAAACGCCGCACTGGCGCTCGCCTTGTCGGGTGCCAAGGCGAGGTCGAACGTCAAAGTATCGAGATCGCCGATGACCGCCCCGAGCTCGTCGGAGATGCCTGCGGCGATGCGGTCGATGGCACGATCGAAGGCCGGCTCTCCGATCTCCAACTTGCGCGGTGCGTAGACGGCGCCGAGGCGAAGGCTCTGGTTGATGGCCGGGCCATAGACTTGGAGCACTGGAGGAGCATGCAGCTCGAGATGCAGGTCGGAAGCTCCGAGATCGCGTTTGGGGAGTGTGCGAGCCATGTATGCGCGGAGCGCATCCACGTCGCGATCGCGCCGGCCGCAAACGAACCGGCCCGGCGCTGCTCCGACCGCAGCGACCAGAGCACACGACCATCGGTCCGATTTCCTGCGCCCGTGGCGGAAGTTCACCCGATATTCGCCCGGGCGCATTTCGGTGAGGGTGGCCACGCCTTGCACCGCACGGTAGGCGGATTCGATCGAGCGCACGCCGATCGAAACGGCGACAAAGGGAATGAAGTCGCGCTCGGGTCCCTTGGAATCGAGTGCGATCACCGCATCGACGGGGGCTTCTTCGGAAACGACGGAAGCGATGCTCCGGTCGAAAACTTCGGCGGCGAGGTCCGATGCAGCGATCCGAACGCCCGTCCACTGGTGCAGGGTCTCGAGCGTGGCGTTCGGGCTTCGCCAGCGAACGATGCCGACCAGCTGATTGGGTTCAGGAGCTTCGGACAGATCGGGCGGCGCGACGGCTTTGGGGGCAGCGGGAGCGGGTGCAGCGGCGGCGGGCTGCGGCGCGGCGCCTCCGCATCCGAGGGCCCACCCGAGCGTGGCGCAACAGAGCGCTACGCGGCCCGTCCATTTCGCTCCCGCTCGGGTATCGTTCATTCGATCAGTCTAGCAGCATCACGTCTCGGCCATGATAGATCTCCCGCCGCTGCCGAGAGCGCGTGCCATCCGGCGGACAGCGCCGAGCGGACGATCTTCGAACGGGACATCGGCTTTCCGCCGAAGTGCTGCACGCCGATCGTCACCACGTCGGGCGTGCCGAGCAAGAAGCGCTCGACGTGCGCTCGATGCCGTCCAAAAAAATGGGGCAGAATACGGGCGCGCACGCCGAGCTCGATGCCGACCTTCGACCGAGCGAGGCGCGCTCCGAAGTCCCCGAAAACAAGATCGGAGGTTCGCAGCTTTTCGGCGAGGTACGGCCCCGCGAAAGCGCCATACGCGATGGCCTGCGCGATCCCTTCGCCGGTGAGGGCATCGATGCCGGCTGCCTCCCCGACGAGAAGCACACGCGGCGCGGCGTAGGGCTCGTGCAGCTCGAAGCCCCGTTCGGCGTACCGCTTGAGCCGATAGTTGGCGATGTCGAGTCCCCTTTCGGCGAGGCGAGCGGCGAGCCTCGCGCGAATGTCCAGGGGATCGTCGTCGATCTTCAAGTGGTAAACCCCGCGACAGACGAGCGGTTGTCCATCGACCAGGGTGGGGAAGTCCCACGAGTAGCCGGTGAGCGTACGGTCG
>DASWDH010000029.1:0-14847 GCA_036395495.1 Polyangiaceae bacterium | reverse complement strand
TTGAAAATCGCCGTTGGCATCGGCGAACGTGTCCTGCATGGACTTGACGACGAAGTCCGTCTTCATCGACGAATCGCCGCCCGGTCGGGCCTCGAAGGCGGCAGCTCCGGCGAAGACGACGTGCGCGCGCGCCGAATTGCGGCTCAACGTCGAGACCGACGCATGTGACGAGAAGCGATTGGTGATCAAGATGGTGCGGTCCGAATCGTTGTAGCGGCGCCGGAGGTGAATTTTCTCGTTCGCCAAGGTGGCAGGTTGGTAGCTGAGACCGGCGATTTCGGCGAGAGGGTCGAGATCGACTTTGGCGTCCGGATCGAGTGCCAGGAAGAGATGGCCGCCTCCCGCCGCATACCTCTTGAGGGCATCGACCTCGCCGGGCAGAAACGGACGGGCTGGGCCGAGCACCACGACCATCGTGGCATCCTTCGGGATCTCGTTGCCGAGACCCTGGGCAAGGCCGAGGTCCTTGACCGTATAATTCTGGGACTCGAAGAGCTTACGAATGCCATTGGCCGATCGCCCCTCGGCGTCGGGCGCTTCGTTCATCTCGCCATGGCCGGTGGTGAGATAAGCCGTGCGCGCCTCGCGCGACACTTTGATCAAGTTCTTCTGAAAATCGCCGTCGAGCGTCTTCAGCTTGGCCTTGGCCTGCTCCAGGTCGGTGTTGAAGGTCATCGACTCTTGGGTCGGTCCGCGTGCGATGACGAGCGTGCCGTCCTGCGTCACCTTCCAGTCTTTGGCCAGCGCCGGCTCGAGCAGGCGGTCGTGTACCTCGTACGTGAACTTGGGCGAGATGCGGCTGAGCTCCTTCAAGTACGAAGCCACTTCGCGCCCCACCTCGTTGATCGGGGGGAAGAAGACCACCGTCTTGACCGGCTCGGTGAGCCCCTTGACGATGTTCTTGGTCGATTCACCCGGTCGAGCGGTTCGAAAGTACGAGAAATCGGCCTTGAGATTGAGCTCGCCGGCTGCGTAAGTGAAGAGCGCGGCGTACGTCGCTGCGAGAGCGAGCGTGAGACCGGCGGCCTCGGCCGTCAGCACGCGCCGGCCCTCGATGTTGTCGGCGCGGCGCATCGGGAAGAGCGCCCGCTCGGCGAAAAGAATCGGCACGGCGGAGAAGATGAGGATCGAGATCCAGGCAATGGTGCCGATGGTCTCGAACTTGTCCTTCGTCTCGCTGCTCGCCTTGCTGATGCGGATGAGCCGCTCGCCGGCGTCGGTCGTGAAAAACGCGAGGGCCAGGGCCACGATGGTGAACAGCGCGAAAACGGCGAGCAGCCGTTCAATCGATCGACGCTCTCCCGACTCGGAGGTGGCCCCCCGGACGCGGAGCACGAAATACGCGACCGCCAGGCCGAATCCCGCGAGCGAAAGCGTCAAGCGAGCGGCATTGATGGTGGGGAACACGCGCTCGCCGAGGAACATCAGCAGGAGCCCGCCCGCGTAGATTACGAGCGGCAGAAGCCGCCTTCGTTCTTTCATCTCCATCGGCGTGCCTCCAACGTTTTGATCGCGGCCAGCAAGAAGAAGTAAGTGACCGCCAGGTAGAAAACGACGTTTTCGAGCCGCAGCACGCCGATCATGAAGCTCTTCTGTCGCTCGTGGTGAAGAGCCGTCGCGAGCAGGAACGTATTGACCGGGGGATCGGCGACCTTGGCGGCCATCCAAAGCAGGAGCAAGACCCCGATCAACGCCGTCCCCAGCACCGCCGAAATCACCTGCGTCTTCGCGAAAGCGGACGCGAAAAGTCCGATCGCCGTGGAGGCGGCTGCCAAAAGGAGGATGCCCAGGTACCCGACCAGGATATGACCGATCGATACCCGGCCATTCACGAAGATGAGCAGCGGCATGTAGGCAGTGAGCACGGTCACGCCGAACAGAAACGTGAACAGCGCCAAGAACTTGCCGACGATGATCTGGCTATCGCGAATGGGCGCCGTGTTGATGAGAACCAGGGTGCCCTTTTCTCGCTCGTGGGCGATGAGCCGCATGGACAGCGCGATGGCACCGATCATGGTGATGCCGCTGATCCAATAGAAGAAGTCGGCCAGGACTTGCGCCGACAACCTCGTGCCGGCCATGGCGCCCACTTGGAAGAGCAGGCCGTCGGCGAGTAGCATCGCCGCGGCCACGATCGGCCCGAGTGGCGAGCGCAGATAGGACCGGAGCTCTCGTCCGGCGATGAGTAGTGCGTTTCTCATGCTACCCCCTGGGCGCCATTCGCCTCATCGGGTTTGGCGAGCCTCAAGAAGATGGACTCGAGCTCTCGTTCGCTGCGGCTCATGCCGAGAATGCCGACGTTCGCGAGCACCAGCGTGCGACTCGCATCTTCGCGGACGTCGCGATCGGCGTCGATCCGAAAGGTGGCCACGGCATCGCCCGGTTCGGCGGGCTCCAGTACTTCGACATTGCGCACGCCTTTGATCGTAGAGAGCACCCGCTTGGCTTGCACCGCGTCGCCGCGGACGGTGATCGCGACACGCCCTCCCGCGAGCAAGCGCGTCGAGAGCTCGGCTTCGGTCCCCGAGGCCACGATTTCGCCGTCGCGGATGACGAGAATGCGATCGCACGTCTCGCTGATCTCGGAAAGGATGTGGCTGGAGATGATCGTCGTGTGATCGTGGCGCAGGTTTCGAACGAGCTCGCGCATCTCGACGATCTGCACGGGATCGAGCCCCCCGATGGGTTCGTCGAGCACCAGGAGACGCGGGCGATGAACGATGGCCTGGGCGATGCCTACGCGCTGCCGAAATCCGTGCGACAGCGTGCCGATGACGTCGTCTTGCACGCTGCGGATTTGGGTGGCGACGATGACCTCCTCGACGCGCTTTTTGGCATCTTCCAGGCCGAGCCCGCGAATGCGTGCGGCGAAGACCAGGTACTCTTGCACGGTCATCTCCTCGTAGAGCGGAGGATGATCGGGCAGGTAACCGACGCGGGAGCGCACTTCGTGGGGGTGGTCGACGACGTCGAGGCCGTCTACGCGAACGCTCCCCGAAGAGGGCAGCAGGTCACAGGATAGGATTCGCAGCGTCGTCGTTTTGCCGGCTCCGTTCAAGCCGAGCAGGCCGACGATCTCGCCCTTGGCAATTGAAAACGACAATGGCCCAAGGACTTTGCGATCCCCGTAATATTTCGTGAGGGCTTGAATTTCGATCACGGGCGGTGGTCTCGGGGGTTGGCAGGCGTTGGAACAACCAACGCAACGCTTTATTCCTCAAGTCACCCGCTGATCGCAATACGAAACCGCTTGGAAAGAAAGGTAGGCAGAGGGCGGCCGAAATTGCTATAAACCCCGAATTTGCCTGCGCTTTGTCGGCCTACCAGGTGAGCCAGCGAAGACCGCGTCGGGGCGCGGGGCGAAACTTCTCCACCGGTGCGTCCTCATCCACGCACACATACTGCGACGTTCCTTCGTTCGCCTTGCGGGCCATGCGGCGCGCCAAGACCACCGAGCCCCCCGCAAAGAACAGGGCCCACACCGCGGCTGCGGCGAGCCAAAAGACGCGCTCGAGCCAACCGTCCGCGCCGACCGCAAAACGAACGATGAAAAGGCCGCCGCAAATTCCCACTAGAAATCCGAGCGCGCTGCGAACCATTCCCGAGCGCTCGACGTAGTGCGTCTGCACGGCCCGCCTCATGTCGGGGCTATCGAGGTAAGGACGCGCCTCGTCGGAAGACATGTCGATGAGCGGCTGGCGAACGCCGCACCCTGGGCAAAACGATCCGCCAGCAAAAGTGCCGGCGCAGCGCGGGCAAATCTTCATCATGGGAGCCCCACCATCCTAGCACTACTGGATCGGATGTTCGCCAGCGTACTGCATCAGATCCTCGCTACCAGATCGTTTCATCGGAGTAGCCATATGCCATCTAAAGTACTGACCGAGCAGGCGGAACTGGCTACGGCGAAGCTGCCGAGGCGAGGCCTGACGGCCGATGCCGTCTGATGCCGTCTGATGCCCATCTTCCGACGGCCTCGCCGTAACTTACCTGGCCGACACGCGGCAATTGCCGATCGTGATCTGTCATGGCCAAGATCTGACGCAGTAATGCTGGTGCATCTTCTTCGGATAGGCGAGCGCGACAAGGTGGACTATACCTTCACCGCATGACGAACAGCTACGGCAGCCGAGACACGATCAGCGTCGGCAACAAGCGCTACGACATTTTCCGCCTCGATGCTCTCGATAAGGCCGGCCTGAAGACGAAGCACCTTCCGTTTTCGCTGCGGATCCTTCTCGAGAACTTGCTGCGTACCGAAGACGGCAAGGTCGTCCGGGCCGAGGACATTCGGGCGCTCGCGAGCTGGGACCCTGCGGCAGAACCCTCCCGCGAGATTGCGTTTACGCCGAGCCGCGTCCTGCTCCAGGACTTCACGGGTGTTCCGGCCGTCGTCGACCTTGCTGCGATGCGCGACGCCATGGTCAGGCTGGGAGGAGACCCCTCGCGGATCAACCCGCTCCAGCCCGCCGAGCTCGTCATCGACCATTCGGTTCAAGTCGATGAGTTCGGCACCCCCGAGGCCGTCCATAAAAACGCCGATCTCGAGTTTCGGCGTAACCGCGAAAGATACGCCTTTCTGCGCTGGGGCCAGTCCGCCTTTCAAAACTTCAAGGTGGTTCCTCCGGATACCGGCATCGTCCATCAGGTCAATCTCGAATACCTGGCGCGCGTCGTCTTTTCCTCGCCGGTAACGGGTGCCCAAAATCCTCTCGCCTATCCCGACACGCTGGTGGGGACCGATTCGCATACGACGATGGTCAACGGACTCGGTGTGCTCGGCTGGGGCGTCGGCGGTATTGAAGCGGAAGCGGCGATGCTCGGTCAGCCCGTGTCGATGCTCATTCCGCAAGTCGTCGGGTTCAAGTTGACCGGCGACCTCAGGGAGGGTTCCACGGCGACCGACCTCGTGCTGACGGTGACCGAGATGCTGCGCAAGCGAGGGGTGGTCGGCAAGTTCGTCGAGTTCTACGGATCGGGGCTGAAAGGGCTGCCGCTCGCCGATCGAGCGACGATCGCCAACATGGCCCCAGAGTACGGCGCCACGTGCGGCATCTTTCCCGTCGACGCCGAGACGATCCGTTATCTGCGCCTGACCGGCCGTCCAGCCGAGCAGGTTGCGCTCGTCGAAGCTTACTGCCGCGAGCAGGGGCTCTTTCAAACCGAGGCGAGCCCGGAAGCAGTGTACTCCGATCGACTGGAGCTCGATCTCGCGACCATCGAGCCGAGCGTAGCGGGGCCGAAACGACCGCAGGATCGTGTCAATCTGCGCGACGCCGGGCGATCGTTCGCCCAGGCGCTACCGTCACTGTTGCCGCCGGGAGCATCGACTTCGTCGTCCAAGAAGAGACTTGGCACGCTCTGTCACGGTTCGGTCGTGATCGCCGCGATCACGAGCTGCACCAACACATCCAACCCGTCGGTCATGATTGCTGCCGGTCTGCTCGCGAAAAAGGCGGTGGAGCGCGGGCTCGGCGTCCAGCCATGGGTGAAAACCTCGCTCGCTCCCGGCTCGCAGGTCGTCACCGAGTACTATCGCCAATCGGGGCTCGACCGCTACCTCGAGAAGCTCCGTTTTCACACCGTGGGGTACGGCTGCACGACTTGCATCGGCAACTCCGGCCCACTGCCGGCCGAGATTTCGAAAGCGATCGAGCAAGATCACCTCGTCGTGGTTTCGGTTCTTTCCGGCAATCGGAACTTCGAAGGCCGCATCAACCCCGAGGTGCGCGCCAACTATCTGATGTCGCCGCCGCTCGTCGTTGCCTACGCTATTGCCGGACGGATCGATATCGATCTCGACAGCGAACCCCTCGGCACCGGCACGGACGGCACCCCCGTCTTCCTTAAAGACGTGTGGCCGAGCTCGCGCGAGATCGCGGAAACCATGGCCCGCGCCGTGGAATCTCCCATGTTCAGCAAAGTCTACGCGCACGTATTCGAGGGCAACGAGCAGTGGAAATCGCTCGATGTTCCAACGGGGAAGACGTTTGCCTGGGACGCCCGTTCCACGTACGTCAAGCATCCTCCCTACTTCGTCGACATGCCGAAGGCGCCCGCCCCCATCGACGAGATTCGCGGCGCACGCGTTCTCGCCGTGCTCGGCGACAGCGTCACCACCGACCACATCTCGCCCGCTGGATCGATCAAGAAGGACAGCCCGGCCGGGCATTATCTCGTGGCGAACGGCGTGGAGTGGAAGGACTTCAACTCCTATGGTTCACGGCGGGGCAACCACGAGGTGATGGTCCGGGGCACCTTTGCGAACGTACGCTTGCGAAACAGGCTGGCGCCCGGGACCGAGGGCGGCGTGACGCGACATCTTCCCGAAGGAACGCAGACGACGATCTTCGAAGCGGCGGAGATGTACCACGCCGAAAACGTGCCGCTCCTGATCTTGGCGGGAAAGGAATACGGTTCGGGTTCGTCTCGCGATTGGGCGGCGAAAGGTACGCGCCTTTTGGGCGTGCGCGCGGTCATCGCCGAAAGCTACGAGCGGATCCACCGATCGAATCTCGTCGGCATGGGGGTCGTTCCGCTCGAGTTTTCGCCGGGCGACACTCGCGAGTCGCTCGGTCTCTCCGGCGAGGAGACGTACGACATCGTCGGGCTTCCGGAGATGCTCGCCAGCAACTTCGCGGGCGGCCGCGACGTCACCGTTCGCGTGACGCCAGCGGGCGCGGCGCCGCGCGACTTCAAGGCGCGGGTTCGCATCGACACGCCGCAGGAGATTCTCTACTACCAACACGGAGGAATTCTTCAGTACGTCCTCCGGCAGCTCTCGTCGACGAGGGCAGTCGGCGCTTCGTAGCATTACTGAGTCTTTTTGCCGCAGCGGTTTGGCTCCATCGAGCCACACTCGCGTCCAGGACGACACATTCCGCAATCGAGCACGCCGCCACATCCGTCGGCAACGGTGCCGCATTCGGCGCCGAGGACGTCACACGTTTTGGGCGTGCAGCCGCACTTGTTCGCAGCCCCTCCACCACTGCAGGTTTTCGGCGCTTGGCAGCTGCCGCAATGGAGCATCCCACTGCAGCCGTCGGGTACGTCGCCGCAGTTGTAGCCGCTGGCTGCGCAAGTTTTCGGCACGCAGGGGCCTGCACCGCACTGATTGGCTCCGGCCGCGCCACACGTCTGCCCGGTGGGGCAGGTGCCGCAGTTCAACGTGCCGCCGCATCCGTCCGATAGCGTACCGCAGTTGGCTGCCCGCGCGGCGCAGGTCGTCGGCTTGCATTCGCATCGATTGGCGGCGCACGTTGCGGGGGCGGTGCATTTGCCGCAGTCGAGCTTCGTGCCGCAGCCGTTGTCGACGAGACCGCATTCGGCGCCGAGCTGGGCACAGGTCTTCGGCGTGCACCCGCACACATTGGGCTGGTCTGCGCCTCCGCAGGTGGCGGGCGGCGGGCAGGTGGTGCCGCAGTTGAGCATCGAACCGCAGCCGTCCGCTATCGTTCCGCAGTTTTTCCCCTGCATGGCACAAGTCGTCGGTTTGCAGCCGCATTTGCCCGGCATTCCTCCGCCCCCGCAGGTGTTCGGCGCTCGACACGGGTTGCCGCAATCGAGCACCTTGCCGCACCCGTCGGACGCCGGTCCGCATTCGAGGCCGAGATCGCGGCATGTTTTCGCGGTGCACGGCAAATTCCCACAGCGATTGGGTCCGCCTCCACCGCAGACGGTGGGCGCCGCACAGCTCTTGCAATCGAGGGTGCCTCCGCAACCGTCAGGTAACGTTCCGCAGTTGGCGTTTTGTGCATCGCACGTCGTAGCCGCACACTCGCATCGATTGGCCGTCCCGCGACCGGCACAGGTCGTCCCGGGCTCGGTGCACGCACCGCAGTCGATCGTGCGCCCGCAGCCGTCCTCAATCAACCCGCACTCGGCGCCGATTTCGGGGCAGGTGATCGGCAGGCAACCGCATTTTTTGGACATGCCTCCGCCGCCGCACGTTTCGGGGGTCGCGCACCCGCCACACTGGACGGTGTCGCCGCAGCCGTCGGATATCCCTCCGCAGCTCGCGCCGAGATCGTCGCACGTGCGGGGCGTGCAGGGATCGCCACCGCATCGGTTGCGCCCACCTCCGCCGCACACTCCGACGGCGCACATTCCGCATTCGAGCACGCCGCCGCATCCGTCGGGCACTCTGCCGCACTCGGCGTGCAGCTCGCCGCACGTCCTCGCGATGCAGCCGCCATCCGGCGCGGCGACGGCAGCGTCGCCGGTCGATGCATCGCCATTCTTGGTTTCCAGACGATAGCTGTCGAAATCGTAGCCGACGAGCACGCATCCGGCTTGCGGACCAAGCGCTCCGATCGCGACGAACACCAAGCCAAGAATGTTGCGATGATGCATGAGAGCGTGACCTCAAGAATACTTGTCAGACGAGGAAGAGAGGTCGGTTCGCTCGCTTCTGTTGCGAACCGCGCAACACTGCCCCGCTCCCCCTCGTGGAGCCGAAGCTGTCCCATAGGTGACCTACGCTGTCAAACCGAAGACGGCTCGACTTGCGCCTATTCGTCGATCGTGATCCCGAGCGCCTTGCGGAGGATGAAATACTCGGGTGACATCGAAAAAAGCAGGAGCTCTTTCAGCTGCTCTTCGGCCCACACTTCGCAGGATGACGCGGGGTGGGCGTTGATCATCGTCCATGCTGCCCCGAGATCGCCGCAAAGGAGCAGCCCGGCGCGGCAGGCCGTGAGGTCGACGGCATGGCTCCATCTCGCGAGATCGACTTCCGCCCCCCGCTCGAGAAGCTCGTGAACGGCCGACGCGAGTCGATCGCGCTGGGTTCGCTCGATGTTCTTTGCGAGAGGGGCGAGCGTGGCGTCCAGATCCGACTGGATTTCCTCGGGCACCGAAGCTTCCGGGCGCACGAGCCTGATGGCGGCAAAGAACACCGAGGAAAGCTGGGCCGGGTCGGAGAAGAGACACTTCACGTAGTGCGGGCCGCGGTAAAGACTGATGTGACGGCCCACCAGGAACGTGACCTCGGGCTGCTTGAGACCCGTGAGCACATGGCGACCTGCGAGCGACACGGGGGGGCGAGCGGGTACCGCCACGAGTGACTCGGGAAGGTCGTTGCGTACGTGGATTTCCGGGCAGCGAGTGGCAAGAACGCCGGCCGCCCACCCGAGCGTCTTGACGACAGTCACCGTGGAGCTTGCCGGATCCTGCTTGAAACGATCATCCAAATGCGGCGCCTGCCGCGCAGCCTTGAGCTGCTGGATCCGCAGCTTGAGGGCGGCTTCCTCCAGAGGTTCGAAGATTTTGTCGATCGCGATGTCTTGCGATCGACTGACGAGATGCGCTTCCCAAAGCTCGTTGGCGAGCCGGCTCTTGACCTGGAGCATTCCCCGGGGACGATGCGCCTCGTAAAACCGCGCTTCGTTGCGATTCGCCTGGCCGAGGACGGTGAGGGCCTGGCAGGCGCAAAAAGCGGCGTCGAAATTCTGCTGGTGCGCGTAGAGCTGGTACAGCGCACGGTACGGTTCGCCATCGGCGGGATCCCGGATCAGCAGCTCATGCTGCTCCTCGATGATGGGGTCGAGGTGGGCGGTGCCTGAGACGCGCTCGGCAACCTTCCGTGCCGGGCGCTCCAGTGCGCGAAGGCGCGCCGCAAGCTTCTGCTTGGCTCGCGCGCTCGTCGCGGGAGGCGGTGGCGCGGCCGCTTGCTGCTCCAGAGCACGTTCGGCGGCGAGGCGAAGGTGGCTGGTGTCGAACTCGAACGTGCCGCAATTGAAGAGGGCGTAGCCAGCCGGCTTGTCTTCGCTGCCGCAGATCCAATTGACCCCCGTCGCTCGAAGACTGCGGACGAGATCCAACCCGTCGGCGGGCAGCGTCGGTCCGAATCGCTCCACCACGTCCTTTAGCAACTCGAGCGCCCGGTGGGCGATGTTCGTCCAGGTGACGCCGCGGCAGGTGCGAATTCCGACGTCCGCCCGGCCCCGCGCGGCGAGGTCGACCAGCGCCGCAAGCCCCTCTGCATTGGCCAATTGATGCATGCCCTGGAGAATGGCGTCCGGATTGTCCCCTGCTCCACGACCGAGCGTTTTGTCCAGACGACCTGCGGATTGTCTTTTCACGCCTTCGACGTCCTCACGGTGCGAGCTGCAGTATATCGCCTGCTCGACGCCGATGTAACGTGCGTTAGGCCGGGCGCGGTCGTCCGTCCACGCTTCGCTTGTTCGTGGAGAAGACCGATGGGCAAGGCAGGTTGTGAGCGCTCTTCTGTCGCAGCGCCCACTCAGAAATGAGGTAACTCGTCGCTACCTCCGCCTTCTCGATCGCTTTGCCGACGAAAAAACCCAAGCGGTCCAGTTTCATTCGCTTGAACCGCCGCCGGTTCGCTTCGAGAAACGGAATCAAAGGAGCTCGGCGCTGGTAGCCAATCCACCAGAGCTCCGTCTGGCTGGCGCCGTAATCCATTTCCACGTTGTGGCGTCGGCTGAGATCCCTCATTTGAGAGCGGGACCAGGCCTCGCTCCAGACCAGGTACCAAAAAGGCAAGTCGCTCAGCCGGAACGGGACGTCCGGGCCCCACAGGTAGATGGCTCGCGCAGTAGGTTCGAACAGCAGCTTGGCGCCTGTCTTCTGGAACAGAAATGAAAATTCTGCCGAGCTCACCATCAAGCAGAGCCGCTCGTCGAGCCTGCCGAGTGATCGGAGAACGTCGGTGCGCGCGAAGATGCAATGGTCCTCCAAGAGCTTGGTGGGTTCACGCACCAGCTGGCCCCCGACTTCGGAGAGAAGCGAATGCTCCCACTTCTGTCGGTGGTGGAAGTACGTCTTGCCGTCGGCATTGCGGCGGACCTCGCACTCGCCACCAGCGACGTGGATGTTGTCGCTATCGAGACCGCCGCGCAGGATCAACGGTGTGACGGCGCCGGCCTGCTCTTCCTCGGCGCATCGATACAGCGCCTCGATGCAGCCGGGCTGCAGGTACACATCGTTGTCGACCATCATCAGGTATTTCGTGTCCACGCGATCGATGGCGACATTGCGCGACTGCATGGGCCCGAGATAGTGCTCGTAGCGGACGAGCTCGGTGTGCGGGCGATGCTCGAGTCTTTGACGCAGCCACCGGCGGCTCTCGTCGGGCGAATTGCCGTCCACGTAAATCAGCTTGAAGGGAAGGGTGCCGTTCTGCAGCAACGCGTCGAGCGTGAGCGGCGCACAGCTGAACTTCTCGCGCGGCACGACGGCGACCGTGACGTCGATCGACGATGGCGGCATCATCGGACGATGCCTTTGGGCGGGACCCGGAGCGACCGGCGGCTCGATGCGTGCACGGCCGCTCAGCGTATCACAGCACCGGGTCCCCTAGCACGACTGCATCAGATCCTCCCTACCAGATCGTCCTCGATCAGCGCTCGGGCTTTTCGCCGTGACGAAGGGGGGGCTCGCGCTCCGAGAAGAGAAGCCCGAGCGGCAGACCGAACGTAAACGCGTGCAGGAGCCACTGCACGATCTGGGATTGCCCGAGCAGCCACGGATAGAAAATCCGCCCGATCACCTGAAAGTCGAGCAGCCAGATGAGCGTTCCGAAAACCACCCCCAGTGCTGCCTGTCGCAGGGCTGCCACGCGAGTGAACCAGGGGAGCTGTGAATTGAAGACACCGAAGGCGAAGCTGTACATGACCGCAATAGAGAAATGCACGCCGCCGCCCACCAACGCAATCATGGGCGCGTTGTGCCCATAGGCGTCTTGCTGCAATACGATGCTCGCGGCGCCGCGCAGCGGCAAAAGTGGTGATTGGCCAGAAATCACGCTGGCGATCGCCTCGAATAGACCCATGACCAGGCCGGCCATGACTCCGGCCGCGACCGTTTCGAATTCGATACGGCCGACGACACCTTCTCCTCGTTGCGTTCCTTGCATTGTCCACCTCGGATCGGAGGTACACGCCCCATCGGATGACGTGCATGTGCGATGCCACCAGCGCGCGATCTCAGCGTGCATTCGGCGCCGCGTCCGGGACCATCGTCGGGCAGCGGAACGTCCTCGGCATTCGCGCAGGCGGCTCGACGAGTCTGATCGACGCTCCGGCGGGTTGGGAGACAAGTCGCGCCCGCTCGGTGGTTCGGGCGTTGGGCCGCTCGGCAGCTTGGTTGGCACCAGCAGTGCTTGGGATGCAGACATGTGCCCACGTGCAACACACATGCATGAGGACGGCACATCCCAAAAAGGAGCCACACACATGCTCAAGGCAACAGGATTCATGTTCGCAATCGTGTCGAGCCTCGTCGCTGGGCTCGGTTGTACGGCCAATGTCGAGAACCCGACGGTCGATCAGACGGGGCGGACCGGCAACACGTGCGTCGCCAACTGCGACAGCGCGCACACGACCTGCGTCGCCAAGTGCACCGATGACAGCTGCCGCGCGTCGTGCGAAACGAGCCACACGTCGTGCGCGGCCGGATGCACGTCGTCGCCCGACGGCGGCTGAGCGCGCCCTGACTTTCGTTCGATATCGCCCGCGCAGCGGTCGGGCTACCGGCCACGAGAGATGCCCTCTCGAACGACGCGGCGCGGGCGATGATCCCTTCCCGGACGGGGCCGCAGATCTGCTCGGTCGGGCGTGCGCTACCCGAGCACCATGTCGACCAGGACAGCGTGCTCTCTGCCGTGCACGAGGTCTGGCGCAAGCAACCGAATGCCCAAGCGCGCCGCGCCACGATCGCGAGGCTCGAGCCGCTCCACCGCGCCCTGGGTGTGCAAGAGCGCTACTTTGCGCTGCCATTCTCCGCGTACGAGGAGAAGCGATCCTTTGCGCAGCGTAACGACGTTTGGATCGACGTGGCGCTCGATATCGGTGAACGCGCCATCGTCGAAGCCCTTGGAAAGGCCGGGCTCGGGCCCAAGGACGTCGATCATCTTTTCTTCGTCACGGTGACCGGGATCGCTGCTCCCAACATCGACGCGAGGCTCGTCAATCGGCTGCGGATGCGACCGGACGTCAAACGCACGCCGATTTTCGGGCTCGGGTGCGTTGCGGGCGCCGCTGGAACGGCTCGCGCGGCCGATTATTTGCGGGCGTTCCCGCACGAGACGGCGGTGCTTCTCTCCGTCGAGCTGTGCACGCTCACCTTTCAACTCGACGACATATCGATTCCCAACGCGCTGGCTTCTGGCCTCTTCGGGGACGGGGGCGCCGCGGTGGTTCTCGCCGGCGCGGCCCGCTCGGAAGGGCGGGGCCCGCGCGTCGTGGCGAGTTGCTCCGTTTTCTACCCGGACACCGAAGAGGTGATGGGCTGGCAGGTCGTCGATGGCGGTTTCAAGATCGTTCTGTCGGGAGGGGTACCTCGGCTTGCGCAGGAGCACATGCGCGAAGACGTGGACAAATTCCTCGCCACCCATGGACTGCGCCGTTCGGACATCGCTCACTGGATCGCGCACACCGGAGGACCGAAGGTGCTCGTCGCTTTCGAAGAAGCTCTCGATCTGCCCGACGGCGCGCTCGTTCGCTCCTGGAACTCGCTGCGCCGGTTCGGCAATCTGTCCTCCGCGTCCGTTCTCTTCGTCTTGAGCGAGGTATTGGACGAGCGGGCCGGGGCACCGGGCGACTACGGTGTCTTGCTTGCCATGGGTCCCGGCTTCTGCTCGGAGCTGGTCCTGCTCCGATGGTGACTTCTCAGGAGCTGTATCTCGGTTTTTTGGCCGTTCTCGGCGCCGAGCGAGGGATCGAGCTCGCGATCTCGAGGGCCCACGCGCGGGCGGCGTTCGCGCGGGGTGGCTTCGAGGTGGGTCGCGCTCATTATCGAGTCATGGCGGTGCTGCACGCTTCGTTTTTCGTTGCCTGCGCGGCAGAAGTGCTGCTCCTCGACCGGCGCTTTCCGGGGATGTTCGGCGCTTTCGCGGTGGTCGTCGTCTTGGCCGCGCAGGTGCTGCGGTACGCGGCGGTGTCGACGCTTGGCCAACAGTGGAACGTTCGCATCATCGTCTGGCCCGACGCCGCACCGGTGACCAAGGGCCTCTACCGGTTCATCCGCCATCCCAACTACGTAGCGGTCGTTCTCGAGCTGCTCTTCGTGCCCCTGGTGCATGGCGCTTTCGTCACCGCGGCCGTGTACTCGATGTGCAACGCCGCGCTGCTCGTCGTACGCATTCGCGAAGAAGAACGCGCGCTCGGGGCAGGGTACGCCCAAGCGTTTCGAGATCGCCCGCGCTTCGTCCCCAGGTTGTTCGGTGGGTAGAGGCGTGCTCGATTTGGCCGTCGTCGGGGGCGGGCCGGCGGGGCTCGCGGTCGCCATCGATGGGGCGCGTCGCGGCCTTTCGGTCGGCGTCTTCGAGCGCCGGGCAGAAGGTGCCGACAAGGCTTGCGGCGAAGGGGTGATGCCTCGCGGCGTCGAAGTGCTGGAGCAGCTCGGCGTGCGTGCGCGCCTTTCACCCGCCGCGTCTTCGAGTTTCGAAGGGATCCGCTACATCGATGCCGACGGCGCTTGCGCTGAGGGCCATCTTGCTGCGAATGGGTTGGCGATCCGGCGAGTGGAGCTCGTGCGTGCCATGGCGGAGCGCGCTCGCGAGGTCGGTGCCGAGCTCCACCACGGCTGTGCGCTCCTGTCGTACCGGCGCTCGAATGGATCGATGCTGCTCGAAACGGATCACGGGCCGTTCGCGGCGCGCATGCTGGTCGGCGCCGACGGGCTGTCGTCGCAGTTGCGCCGAGACGAGGGACTCGATATCCCCTGCGCGCGGCCGCATCGATTCGGCTTGCGGCGACACTTTCGATGCGTGCCGTGGACGCGATCGGTGGAAGTGCACCTGGCGACGGATACCGAAGCCTACGTGACGCCCGTTTCCGGCGATTGCGTGGGGGTGGCGTTCTTGTGGAGCGAACCGAGCAGCGA
>DASWDH010000028.1:0-14277 GCA_036395495.1 Polyangiaceae bacterium | reverse complement strand
CGTTTCATCGGAGTAGCCATAGGCCCCGATCTGACGCAGTAATGTTAGCGAGCGTCGACATGCCTCCGTTGGCTGGTCTTGCGGGGACATCGGACCAACGTCCGAACGAACTGATCCTCGGTATTGGGTTCAGGCACTTTGCCATCGAGCATCCACCTGACAACCGGTTTGACCATGTCGCGTTCGTTGCAATCATGGGGCAGCGTCTCTTCGATGAGTGATTGGCGCGAGCTTGGCCGCGAGGAGGGAAAAGCGTGGGCGAGCCGCCTCCACAAGCAACTCGAGACGTGGAATCGTCCCGCCAACGACGATTTTCCGGGACGTATCGAGGAGGCGGTCATCCTGGCGTCGCGTCTGACTGGCGACTCTCTGATGCAGCGCTCTCTCGCCGAGATCATCCAAGTCGAAGCGCAGGCCGCCTGGTGGAGGCTCAAACGTCATTCTGAATAGCGCTCACGTTTTCGGCGCTCGGTGGGCCATTTTCGAGATAAACGGCGTTCGCCAAGACCGGCAGGACGAAATAGATCATGGACAAGGCGGACGCAGCCGACGGTGAAAAACCGAAATCGCGCATCAGGGCGCCGTGCAGACCTGCCGAGTTGATGCCCGGTTTTCCTCTTGCTCGGAAGTACACATCGATGGCAAGGGCCAACCGCCAACTCCTGCCGCTCGCGAGGTCGTAACGTCCGGCGAGCTTCTTGATTTCGGGGACGCGTTCGTCGGGACCGGCCACCGGACGACCGATCCCCGGAATCCGCTCGCCGCGGGCGAGAATGTCGTCGAGCCACTCATCGAGTGTCGTTCCGCTCTTCATCCGTCTTTCGGTGTCGTCGAGGAATCGCATGAAAGCGCCGACCGGCTGACCGGTCATGCGTGGGGTGCATAGACAGGCGAGTCCTGCGATGAGGGCGTGGGCCAGGTCTGTGCTTCGGGCACCGACCCGACGGGCGACCGCGAGCCCCCAGATTTTCGGATCCAGAAGCTGCGTGACCACTCCACAATGCTCGATATAAGCGGCTTGATCCCCGGTCACGGATACACCGCCGATTGCAAACGCCGCGAGTTGGAAAAAGGACGTGCGACCGAGCAAGTCGCGAAAGAGCAAGCGTCCACGAATTTCGTGGTCGCCTAGATCCGGCCGCATGCGGCCGAGTTCTGGTTCCAGCGAGAGGTCCGGCTCGAGCACCGCGGGACGGCGAGCTTGATCACCCGGTCCGGCATTCACGAGCTCGCAGATGGCCGCTTTCTTCGCGTAGAGTTGATCGAATGCCTCCTCGATACTTTCCGGTGACATGGACGCAAGCGCCACGGTGAGGAGCATCGCGGGGTCGGCTCCACTCGCCAAAGCGAGCCGGACATTGTCGAGAATCGGATCGAGATCATTCATCTGCCTCTCCCCTCGCCGCCGGGTTACCGCTCTGGATGGGCGAAGTGGCGCATGGAGGCTGCACGCGTATCGCGGCTCACCGACTCCGTCGGATCGATTTGAATATCGAGTACCAGAGGACTTCGCGTGTTGCCGTAGCTTTGTAGGAGGGTGAGGCCGTCGAGCGACGAAATGCGAAGGGCATTGGCGCCGAACCCCCGAGCCACCATGGCGAGATCGGGCATTCGCGACGGGAACCCACGCGGTACTTCGCCGTGCACCACCCTAAAACCGTGTTCGACCATGTTCCAGCGCCCATCGTTGAACACCGCAAAGACCACTCCGATCTCGTTTTCTACGCACGTGAGAAGGTCCCCCGCGAACATGGCCAGTCCGCCGTCGCCACAGATCGCGACGACGCGCCGGTCGGGGAACGCCTCTCGGATACCGATGGCCGTCCCGATGCCACTTCCCATCGAGCCGAGCCCAACCATTGCGTGAAATCTGCTGGGCTCGTCGACTCTCAGATAGTGAAGCGCCATCGTGAGATGCTCGCCGATGTCGCAGCACCACGTAGCACCGGGAAACGTCTCGGCGAGCGCCTTGAGGACGCGTTGAGGTTTGAGCGGTACCGCGCTCGAGGTCGCCAGCTCCTCGCGTACCGAACGGCATCCGGAGATGACCCGAAGGGGTCTCGCGACCGATCGAGGCAGCTCTTCGGCCATCACTTCGAGCACGCGGGCCGAATCGCCGACAATGCCGATGGTAACAGGAGCATTGCGGCCGATGAGCCAAGGATTGCGGTCAATCTGAATCGTGTCCTTGGTTCCGCCGATCTCGAGAGTCCACCCATTGGTGGCGATGTCACCCAGACGAGAGCCTACGACGCAGACCACATCGGGACGGTCTTCGATGTACGAAACGGCGGAGGGATGCTGGCCTGCGCCGACGATCCCGAGGTAGAGCGGATGTGCCTCTGGAAATACGCCTTTGGCATGTCCGGTTACGGCAACGGGGCACATCGTCCGCTCGGCCAGCGCCCTCGCTTGTCTGGAAGCATTCCGAGAGCCATTGCCGAGAACGAGAAGGGGTCGCCTGGCGGTCGCCAGCTTGGATGCCGCGATCCGACAGGCATCGCGGTCCGGCTGTTCTCTCGGAGAGCGAGCCCATGACAGCGAAACGACGTCGGCGACGGGCGAGGAGGCGACATCGATCGCGGCGGTGATGAACACCGGCCCGGGCGGCGCCGAGGTTGCCGCCTGCCATGCACGTTCGGCCACGCCGCGAGCGCCCTCTGTAGCGGTCAGCGCGCCGGACCATCGGGTGACCGTTCTCATCATGGCATGGGCATCGAGTCCCGCGGTGGTCCCATCCTGAAGCGCTCCTCGCGCGGCTGCGCGCCAAGAAACTTCGCCGCTGATGAGGATGAGCGGGAGCTCCTCCAAAAGAGCGGCGGTGATGCCGGTGAAGGCGTTGAGCAGCCCAGGACCTGAGGTGGTCAGCACGATGGCCGGCATGCCCGTCGCTCGAGCGTGCCCGAGAGCGGCGAACGCAGCCATGGCCTCGTGGCGCATCGCGATATAGCGGAGCTCGGGCACGTTCTTGAGCGCTGCAAACAGCGGGCTGATTGTGCCCCCCGGGATCCCGAACGCGACGCGCACGCCATGCCGCGCGAGTCCCTTGAGCAGAACCGTCGCGGCTGATGGTGGGACGGAATCGGAGGCGACCGCTGGTTCCGGCGGAAGGCTAGCCGTTGTCATGACACCCTCGACGGGCACACGCTTTCAGGGCGCGATTGTCGCGTCCGTCGCAGCACCCCGCGAATAAGAATAACATATCGCGGATATCATTGCCTTCAGGCGGTGTCTGTCAGTGCCGAGGAGCTTTCCACCGCACATGCATTCGCCCTGCATAACGCGACGTCAGCTCGGGCTCGGCGCTGCCCTCCACGCCGCACGCTTCGAGCAACGCTTCGGCTCCGCCCCGGTGAGCACCTTCGATCCAAGTGTATTCGTCGAAATAGTGCATGATCACGTAATCGTCACTTCGGACTTCCAGACGCCAGGCGCCGTAATTGCAAAAGTGCTCCCTATGACGTTCGCACCAGCGCCAGGCGGGCAGGGGTTCGGGCCGCAAGAAACGTAAGCATGAGCGCCCGATAGCCGACGAAGTGTAGTGTCTAGGGGTGTTGCGCCAGATCGCCCGGAGGCCCTCCAAAGGATTGGACGGTTCGAGAATCGCGGCAGCGAATGCAACTTCATTCAAATACTCACGTAGGGAATACATCCGAAAAATGGTGCGCGACGGGACTCGGACCGCGGCGCGCCAGGCGAGATCGACCGCTGGACCAAGCCGCCGCATGTAATCGGCAGTCATCGTGAACCAAATGCCGCGCATACCGGCGGCGGCCGGCGTTTCTCTGAGACGCCGCTCGAGGTCGAGCGCGGCAATCGCGGGCGACAAATCCACGGTCGTGTGTGCCTGCTGAGAACCTTCCGTGATCATCGCCGGCACCACGAATTCTCGTGCATCAGCTCTTCGACCGCATGAACACTTCGGTACACACCAACGATTCCATAGTCGATAGCTCGTCCTTTGCATCGCAGAGGGCAGCTTCATCGGCGCTGAGATAGACGCGTACGGCTGTCCCGATCTCGCTCGATTCGACGAGCATCTCGCCGCCTTGTGCGCGAATGCGCTCACGAAGGCGCGAGAGCTGACCTTCGCGGGTCCCAGCACCATGTGACGCGGAGTCGAGGTCCTCGATCAAATGCGGCCCGTTGTCCTGAATCTCGATGACCAGGATGCCATCGGCAACGGACGCGCGGATCTCGATTCGTCCATCCCACTGCGACAACTCTCGAAACGTATCGACGATGGCACCGATGATCGCCGTCACCAAACAGACCAGAAACGGGATAGGAATTCGAGCCTCGCATTTTTCGGAAGCGCGGACCCGCAGATCGGCCCAGGCTTTGACCTCGTCGCGCAGCAGTTCCACGAGCTCTTCGAGGACCACGGTTACGTCGACCGGCTCGCGTCGTTCGACGGTCGAAAGGAGCTGAGCGTTCTCCAGGGCCACTTCCGCCCGGTGGAGCGACCCCGATACATTCTCCAGCATGCCCTGCACATCCTGCAGGAACAAGACCTTCGCGCGGCTGTTGAGTTGGCGGAACTCCTGCAGTGGCGCGGCCAACGCCGCCCACTCGGTCAGCTTCAAATTCAATTGGCGCACGTCCTCGATCCGTTGCGCGATGGACTCGTATTGATTCCACGCCGTCGTGAGCGTGTGTCCGATCTGGTGGCAGAGAGCGCGCATGAGCAGGGAAAACGCCTTCGGCTCGAGATCGAGGGGGCGCTCACCGCCCATCCTCCGCGCTCGGGCGGAGGCCGCTTCTGCGGCGTGCTCGAGCGCGGACTGCAAACGTTCGGAAGTCGCATCGCCAGCGCGTAATACAGCATCGGCGCCCGCCCGGAAGGCGCGGCCCGCTTCGTCGTCGCTCGAGACGATCGCGACGACGACTCCCTTGGTTCGAGCCTCGATGATCTTCGATTCCAGGGACTTGCGATCAGCCTGCACGAAGCGGGCACCGTGGGAGCGCCCCACTCCCTGTAGTGCCGCCAGATCGTGCTCGGTCACTTTGAGCCAGACGACCGTGAAGACTACGGTTGCCACGCGGGCAACCCTAGCAAGTCTACGCCGGCCAAGGCGAGGACTTTCGGCGCTGACGCAGGCAACCTGTCAATGGAATACCCGACGCTCCTTGCGTCCGCGGCACAAGCGAAAATTGACCGCCGAGGCCCTCGAGGCTGCCGCTTGCTTCGGGCATCAGCGGACGAATCGCACATCGGTTTCGAATCCAACCGCTTGAATGGCAGGACGGATTTCGCGCACTCTGTGCACAAGCGGCTGCCAATGTGGCTGGTCGTATTGAAGTCGGGCGGCGCTCGATTTCCAACGTCGCGCCAGCTCAGGTTGCGATCGTTTCATCCGTTGGTAACTAGGGAGGTGTACGTGCGCGAGGTCATTGCGGCCGGTCTGGGGAATGCACGGATTGCACCTGCGCTTTGCGACGGCACGCTCCATGATCGACGAGGTACGTTCAATGACCAAAGCGAATGAGGTCGCGGGCAAGATTGCCGGCGGTTCAGCCTTGAACGAGCCAGCCGACGTTGTGCGCCGGCTGCGCGGAGGTGACGTGCCGGTCTATGTCGAGCGAGTTCGAACGCCGGATGACAGCGCGCGTCTCGTCGTCGTCGAGCGGATGGCGCGCGTCGGGCTGACCGACGAGCAGGCTGCCGAATGCCTCCGTGAAGCCGAGACAGCTGCGACACTGGAACACGAAAACCTCGTTCGTACCTGTGGCATCGTCGTACAACGCAACGAAATCAGCGTCGCGAGCGACTATGTGGACGGCGAGCGTCTCTCGGAGCTGTGGCAACCTGCGACCGAGAGACAGGCGACCGCCCCGCTGGGCATCCTCGTGCGGATCCTGCTGGACGTGCTGGCCGGGCTCGGCGCGCTGCACAAGCTGCGTGACCGGGACGAGCAGCACCGGGCCAGAATCATCCACGGCCAAGTCACGCCTGCCAACGTGCTCGTCGGAGTCGATGGAGTGTCACGGCTACTCCGCGCGTGCAGAGTCCGACTTCCTGGCGTGGTGCCGACGAGAAGGTTCGACACCCTTGCACCGGAAGTTCTCTCGGGGGCGCCCGCCGACCACCGGGCCGACATTTTCAGCGTGGGAGCGATGCTCCGTGGGTCGCTCACCGGCAAGCTCCCCGTGGAGGGGCAGGCGAAAAACAGGGGCACGCACCTTCGGACACCCGCAGCGGTAGGGTCGGAGGCAGCTTGGGCTCGGCCATTGTTCGATATCGCGGCGCGCGCCACGGCGGCCGTACCGGACAAGCGTTTCCCGACGGCTGCCGCCATGGCGACGGAGGTGCGCAAGATCGCCGGCAGTCACCTGGCAAGCACCGAGCAGGTTGCTGAGTTCGTGAGAACGAGGGCCGGCGACAAGATTGCGGCGCGCCGCGAACGGGATCCAGCGAGTCGGACCATCGCCCATCCTCGGCCGAAACGCGCCGTCGCAGGTGCGGCATTGACGGCGCCCGCGCCTGTGGCTCAAGAGGTCCACGCGGTCCCTTCCAAGATCACGACACTCCAGATGCCCACGCTGCATCATCCGGCGAAGAGCAACCCGCCAAGCCCGGGCTCGATCGAGTCGACGGCCGACGGCGCGGACGCTGCATCGCCCATTCGGGCGCCGAGCGTGACCGAGTCCTCGCTCGTCGTACACACCCCCGAGCCGATGAAAGCCCTTCAGCGTCCGCGGTCCATGCTGGCAGCGCTGGGCGTAGGTGTCGCGCTCCTGATTCTCATCGGTGCCCTCTTGATCCACAAGCGGGACAATACGTCCGACACGGCAACATCCGAGGGATCAGCTCCGCCGGGCACTTCGGGCATTCCAGTCGCGGATACGCCTCCGCCCTCGCCAGAGGTGACCCCCGCTCCTTCGGCTTCCGCAGCCAAGGCACGCAAAGCAAAGCCGCCCGTCACGCGCCCTTCGAGAAAACCGGCACGCAAATGATGCCGTCGCGCGATGTGCGCCAGGATCAGACTTTGCCCTCCGCGTCGGCTGCGTACTCCCCTCCCCGCGCAACCGACGTGGCGCGGGCGCGCTCGAGAAATGCGGCCTGCGCTTCCCTTTGGTTCGCGCTCTTGCCGGCCCACAACTCGAGCGGACTCATCTGAAGAGCTCGAGCAAAGGAAAAGCTCAGCTGCCACGGCGCGACCCGCGAGCGCGCCAATCGATTGATGGCATCGAGATTTTCCGTTGCTTCATCGTCAGCTTGTCCCGCCGGACAGAAAGACGATGCCCGGTACGGCGGCGGGCACCGTGTGCCGAAGGCAGCGTAATGTCTCCTCGGCAACCTCGTCGGCCGACGCGCGGGCTTCTGCGTCTTTGCCCGAAAGCACCATGCTCGGCTTGAGCAGGATCCCCTCCAAGAAGACGCGCTGTTCATAGAGCTCGGCGAAGACTCGCTCCTGTACGGCATTACTGCGTCAGATCGTCGCTGCCAGATCGTTTCATCGGAGTAGCCATAGGCCCACTCAAGTACTGACCGGACAGGCGGAACTGGCTGTCGGCGAAGCCCCGCAGGCGGGGCCAAAGGCCACGCCGAGTAACTCAAGAAGAGGCGAGGCCTCGCGGCCATTCCGGTCTGATGCGCGAGACCGACGGCCTCGCCGTCATTTGCGTGGGCGACACGCGGCAATTGCTGATCGCGATCTGTCATCGCCAAAATCTGACGCAGTAATCCTAACCTCGGTGTGTCGCGTCAGGAAGGGTATTGCTCCACCAGCTCTTTCGGGGGGCGCTCGATGCTTTCGAGCGGGCTGGTGATGAGATCGCGACCTCCCGAACCGAAGAAGAGCGCTTCGCCGATACGTGGCTCTCCGGGATTGGGAAGAAGCGCGCCGTTCATGAAAAATCGGATGCTACCGAACAGCTCGCGTCGAAGAGCAAGGTGCCCCGGTAGCCAGTCTCCGCTGCGCCGATCGCGGACTGCAACGCAGAGTCCATCGCGGAAGTGGTACTCCGTATTGCGCGTCAGAAAGACGCGATGCCTTCGACGTTCCTGGCCACGATGACGCGGTGCGCTCGGGCGGGCTGCTAGTTCGGCCATCTTCGTTCCCTCCACCCCTACGATGCCCAGGGGCTTCGAATACTGCCAAATTTTCGACAGACACCGTCGTGAACTGGTCTGCTTGGAGCGCGCCTCCATACCATTCGATTCATGAAGTTTCTACCCGGACGACCGGGCCTTGCAAAAACGCGTCAACAGCCTTTGTTTCAGATACGTGACGTGCGCCTCGCGGCCTCATCGGACGCTCGCTGGAGTGAGTTGTTCGAGAAAGCGGACGTGGTTTCCGAGGGGGGGGCTTTCGGCGAAGGCCCCGAGCGCGCGTACTTTGGTTCGAGCAACATCGTCCTCTTGCTTCGTCCCGAGCGTCCCGGCGTTACGATGGAGCAGTTGGCCAGCGCCGTTGCCCTCGATCCGCACGTACGAGTGCGCGCCCTCCGCATGGCGCGCCGAGAGGCGGAGCAGCGAGCCAACGGGCCGCTCGATCGCGTTCGCGCCGAAATCACCGTTTCGCCAAGCCCGCGCGGCGTGGCGGTCCATGTCGATGTTCACGCGCAGGTTTTTCCCGATCGCAGGCGGGGCCCAAGGTCCGCGCCGAGTGACTCAGATCGCAGGCGGGACCCAAGGTCCGCGCCGAGTGACTCAGATCGCAGGCGGGACCGAAGGTCCGCGCCGAGTAACCCAGATCGCCGCGCTCTCCCTCGCGTCCCCGGCGCGGCCGCGCCTGCTCTCGAGAGCGGCCTCGTGACCGACGGCGATCTCTAACCTATCCGTCCACTTCGACGACGACTCTTGACGCGCGGCGAAAGCCACGCGAGCGAGAGCGGAGAACTTTCCTTCTCACCCTCTTGTCGAACAGGGTAAAGGAAGCGTAGCTTAGCTTTCCCCCGCGTCCTCACTCCAGGCTCGAAACGAGAAGATGCGACACAAAGGTCGTCGCGGAACCGATAAGGTCATCCATGTCGTCTTCGGCCCCGGTGGAGGCCGGCTCGAATCACGACCTCAGCGGCTGCCCGAAGGCGAGGCTGCCAAGGTCGCTCCCGAGCTGCGCGATGCCCGCGAGCCGATCACCGACTTATTTTCGGGCACCGAAGTCGCTCGCCTGCTCGGATTTTCGGCGGCGCGGCTGCGCACGCTCGATCGCGCGGGCATCGTATCGCCGAGCGGCCGACGCCGTGGGCGGCGGGCGTACACGTTCGCCGATCTGATCGCGCTGCGCACGGCCCAAGGCTTGCTCGCGAGGCGGGTTCGGCTGCGGGACGTCACGCGAGCGGTGGCGGCGCTGCAGCGATCGCTGCCCAAGGTGACCCGGCCGCTCGCCGAGCTGCGCGTCGTGTCGGATGGGCAGCGAGTCATCGTGCGCTCTCAGGAGGGGAGCTACGAGCCGCTCACCGGCCAAATGCTGCTGGATCTCGAGATCAAGACGCTGCGCGACGACGTCGTGCGCGTGCTGCGCCCCGCGGCGGGCAAGGAACGATCCAAGACCGCCTACGCGCTCTACGTA
This sequence comes from Polyangiaceae bacterium, assembly GCA_036395495.1. GTDB lineage: Bacteria > Myxococcota_A > Polyangia > Polyangiales > Polyangiaceae > DASWDH01. The sequence continues at coordinate 4,759 of DASWDH010000028.1, read as the reverse complement.
CGGGCCAGCCAGCTGGACGAAGATCCGGCGACGATGAAAGAAGCCGAAGCCCTGTATCGCGAAGCTCTCGAGCTCGATCCCTGGCTGGCCATTGCGTACACGAACCTCGGCAACATCTGTTTTCGCAAGGGAGAAGAAAACGACGCGGAGAAGCTCTATCACCGCGCCTTGGAGATCGATGCGCGTCAGCCCGAGGCGCAGTATAACCTCGGCTACATCATGCTCGAGCGCGGCAAGGCCGGCGAGGCGATTCCGTACTTCTTGGGGGCCATCGAAGCCGACCCGCGCTTCGCCGACGCGTACTTCAATCTCGCGATGGCCTACGAAGGAGTCGGCGACGCCCCCAGGGCTCGCCCTTGCTGGAAGCACTACCTCGAGCTCGAGCCGGCAGGGACCTGGGCCGAGATCGCCCGCAAGCACCTGTGAAAGTCGAAACTTTTCGGTCTACAGCCGCCGATGGCGCAGCGACGGCAAGTTGGCGCGGACGCGCTCGACGTAGGCGCGGTCGACGGGCGCGGTGATGAACCCTTCGCCCTCCGAGCACTGCGCAATGACATCGCCCCAGGGATCAATGATCGCGCTCTTGCCGTAGGTGCGGCGGCCGCCGGGGTGGCCGCCCCATTGCCCCGCGGCAACGACGTAGGCCTGGCATTCGATGGCCCTGGCGCGCAAGAGGACGTGCCAATGATCTTTGCCCGTGGCGAGCGTGAACGCCGCCGGCACGACGACGATCTCGGCTCCGCGATCGGCGAGCTTGCGATAGAGCTCCGGGAAACGGAGGTCGTAGCAGACCGAGAGCCCGACGGTGAACCCACCGACGGAAACGGCGAGAGGCTCGACGCCGGCCGAGGTGTTGGCCGATTCACGGTAACGCTGCCCATCGCCCACTTCGACGTCGAAGAGATGCACCTTGTGGTAGCGCGCGGCGACGCTACCGTCCGGCGCGAACACGGCGCAAGTATTGTAGGGGCGATCCGGATCGTTCGTGCGCTCGGGCATTCCGCCGGCGATGACATGCACACCGGCGCGGCGCGCTGCGCCGCCGATCGCGTCGGCGATGGGGCCCGATGCTCCGCCGTCGAGCCGCTCGGCCACGGCGCGCTTGCCCTCCTCGGTCGATCCCATGTACGCGAAGTTCTCCGGCAGAACGACGAGCTCGGCGCCCTCGGCGGCCGCGCGCGCGATGAGCTCCGTAGCCCGATCGAGATTCCGGGGAACATCGTCCTGACTCGACATCTGGACGGCAGCAACGCGAAGCTTGTCTTTCGTCGGCATTCGTCGATCAGAATATCATTCCCCCACGAACTCGCGCAGCTTTTCGAACCACACGAGCTTATCGGCAAACCCGGGAAAGCTCGCGTTGAGACCGCTCGGGTTCGGCACCACGAACACCCGCGCGCCGGCGATCGTCTCCGGCTTCGCCCCCGGCCCGCCGCTCGCCTTCCGCCTGAAATAGGCCTGGTACAGGCTCACACCGACGAAGGCGACGGTGCGCGGCCGCAGCATCGCGATCTTGCGGGCGAGGGCGCGTCTTCCGAGCTCGACTTCCCGCGGCAAGAGCTCGGACGCCGAGCGGGTGGGCCGCGGGCAGAGGTTGGTGAGCGCGATGCCGAACTCAGCGAGACGTCGATCCTGGTCGGCGGTGAGGGCGATCGGAGTCAGCCCCGATGCGTAGAGGAGCTTCCAGAAAGGATTGCCGGGACTAGCGAAGTGATGACCGGCTTCGCCCGAACGCAAGCTCGGGTTGATGCCAACCAAAACAAGCCGCGGACGATCGGCGACGACATCGCGCAGCCGCCCCAAGGTGTGGCCCCGATCAAACGAGCCAGTCGCGCTTGGCGATCTTGTCGGGGATGTACACGTCGGTGACGAAGCTGATGTCTTTGTTGGAGAGGGCTTCGATCTCCATCTTGAAACCGGCAGCCAGAAGATCGCTGATTTCTTCTTGCCAATGTTTGGCCGCAAACCATGGATAGGCGAGCATCTGCTTCGCGCGGGTGACGTCTTCTTTCTCGAGCTCGATCTTCACGTCGTCCGAGAGCTTGAATTTTTTGAAGTCTCGCGTGCGCAACCCGAGAAAGCGCGCCTTGGGAACCGCCATGCGCATCGACTCGTAGGCGAGGCTGATCGAGCCCTGCTTCACGACGCTGTAGATGTAAAGACCCCAAGGATCGTTGTCGACGAGAACGTAGACGGGCAGCTTCAGCTCCATGGCCATTCGTTGCATCAATCGCCGAACGCCGCGCGTGGCCTGGCCGTTGCCGGTGACCAGCATGCATTTGTGCTTCTTCCAGAATTTGTCCTCGTTCAGGCGGTGCCAGACAGCCTCTTTCTCGACGAGCAGAACGTATTCGGCTTCGTTCTTCTTGAACTCGATGACGTAGTCTTCGGTGATGCTGGGGATGCTCCATCCGCCCGAGCCCATCCTGGAAAGATCGATTTCGTCGCCGGCATCCACGATGACCATGGGCCCGACCATGCTGCCGCGCTTGGCAGCGAACAGATGGAGCTCCTCGCGCAACGCATCGAGTCCCACTTCCAAGTCTTCGATGATCGGATCGCTCTCGACCTGATCGTCGAAGGTGTTCTCTTTGTGACCTTTGATCGTGTGCTTGGTCATGTAGAAAAGATCGCGGATGCTCGTCGTCTTGCCGCTATGCAAGAGGTCCTTGCATGCACTCGCCACCAAGAAGGTCTGCATGAATTTTTTGGCCATCGAGACGTTGAAAAATTCGCGCGACTGCACCTTGTTGCCGAGCTCGATGAGTCGATGCTTTTCGCTGAAGGCGACATTGGACAGGGCGCGAATGGGGATCTCGACGGCTGGATTTTGCGCATGCCTGACCTGCCGGATCGTCTCCGTTCCGAGCTTCTCGATTTTGCCGAGCGTCTTCTTCGCCCGCTCGGCGCGGGCCTTTTCGTGTGATTTTGCAGTTGCCATGTCGTTGCCTACTCGATGAGCCGGAGCTGCTCGCCCTTCTTGCTCCGGGGTTTCGTCTTGTTCTTGCCCCCCGGTTTGGATGGCTTCTCCGCCCGCTTCTTTTCTTCGACTTTGACCTCGTTGGCCGGGGCTACGATGGGTGGCGCGGCGGCGCCATTCGAGGGATCCGAGGGCGAGAGAGCCTCCGGCTCGACCATCTCATTCACGTTGACGAAGCTCGGCAGCGCTTTGAAAAAGAGCTTCTCGATCTCGCCCCGGTCTTTGCCGGTGATCTTGCCGAGACTCTGCCCGAGCTCGGGAATGTAGCGCTCGAAGAGGCTCTTACGTTTGGCCTCGCTTTCGGCGCGGGCCCGGGCCCGGAGGCTCTGCGCCAACCGCCGCCCGCACTCTTGGAGGGCGAGCGTGATTTCGCGGAGCATCTCCGGGTAGTGGGCGACGGCTTCTTTCGCTTCGCTGGTAAAGGGAACCCACACACTGGCGAGGTGTACGAAGATCGCCAAGGGTCCGATGGGAAGCGACCCGCGGGGTTGCCCGAGCCCGTAATTTTTCCAGTTGAGCTCGTACACGGCTTCGCTGATGGCGCACGCTTTGGGCTGGTACTGCAAGGGCACGCGATTGGCGAAGCGCAGAACCTCCGCCGGCTCTTCCAGCGGCAGGTCGCCCCCGTAAGCAATGCCGCACTCGACGACGAACGGGTTGCCTCGATACACCGCGGGCGGGCGCGTCGCCGAAAAGTAGTCAGCGCCCGTGTACCGCCGCTTCAGACCGGCGACGATGAGCTCTTCGCCGATCGGCACGACGCAGGTGGCCGGCGGCGCCAGCACCTTCACTTCGCCGAGAGCCTTGTGCAAGCGTTCGACTTCCTCGCCGGACAAGTCGCCCGCCTTCTTCGTCGGCTTGACGTGGGCGGCTTCGCAGACGCTTTGAGCGAGGGCCGGCGACACCCGCGAGAAGCTGTCGACGAGCGCCGCCTTGACCGCCATACGTTGCGCGTCCTGCATCATCTTGAGCAGCATGCCCAGCTCGACCCCGTGGGGGTGCGGCTTGATCTCGTGCGGCTCGCGGGGAAGCTCGTGCGATGCACGCGGGTACTGCGTGGGGTCCCCCTTGGGCGGGCGATACTCGAGCTCGAGATGGGGATTCGCCACGACGGTCTGCTCGACGTACGCGTCGACGCCGGTGCGTCCTCCTCGGTACGTGCCCACGAGCTCGAGCTCCACGCGCGTGCCGTGGTCTTTCTCCCACTCGATCTGCTCGTCTTTCAGGACATCGGGCTGGTTTTTGCGAGTGTCGATGCGAAGCTCGACTTTGCGCGCCGGGCGCCCCTTGCCGGTCTTGGAAAGAATCAGGATCGGCTTACCGGTCGTGAGCATCGCGTAAAGCCCCGCCGCGCTGATGCCGATGCCCTGCTGGCCACGCGACTGCTTGAGCCGGTGAAACTTCGACCCGTAGAGCAGTTTTGCGAAAATCTTGGGAATTTGCTCCTTGACGATGCCCGGCCCGTTGTCCTCGACAGCGATCCGGTAGCGGTTCTCGGAAACCTCGAAGATTTCGACGAGAAGCGTCGGCAGAATTCCGGCCTCTTCGCAGGCGTCGAGGGAGTTGTCGACCGCCTCTTTCACCGTCGTGAGCAGAGCCTTGGCAGGGTTGTCGAACCCGAGCAGGTGGCGGTTTTTCGTGAAAAACTCGCTGACCGAGATTTCCCGTTGCTTCTGCGCCATCGATTCGGCAGTGGCGCGCCGGGGCGGCTTGGGAGCGAGGTTTGCGACAGTCATGCTTGGACAGGTATCGATCATACTGGACGTATGTCAAGTCGAG
>DASWDH010000027.1:0-10924 GCA_036395495.1 Polyangiaceae bacterium | reverse complement strand
GTCCGTACCTGAACTCGGTCCCCGTCGACGGCTCGGCGCCGCGACGCGTCGTGGCCGAAGTGACGGATGGGAGGGCGCACTTCGGCGCTCTCGTGGTCGATGCGGAGCGCGCCTACTGGGCCACGCAGGAGAATCCCCCGGGGATCTGGTACGCGCCGCTCGATGGCGAGCACACGAAAGCCGTCGCAGTGGCGAGCATGCCCGGTAGCGGACTCAGCAAAGAGACGGCTCTGCGTCCGAACGGCGTCGCCGTCGACAAGGCGTACCTTTATTGGTCCGACGAGAATGCGCACGCCATCAAACGCCGCAGCCTTTCGACTCTCGGCAGCGACACGTATGCCGACCTGCTCGTCACCGGCGAGCAGGCTCCACAACGGCTCGCCGTGGATGCGGAGCGGATCTACTGGGTCACCGGCGACGGCCTGTTGCGGTCGCGCGCCAAGGTGGATGGGGCCTGCGAGCCGACGACTCTTGCTTCCAAACAACCGGGCATCTGGTCCATCGTCGTCGATGATCGGTACGTTTACTGGACCAACTGGGTGGAGGGGGGAAGCGTGAACCGCGTACGCAAGAGCGGTGGTGCGGTGGAGGTCCTCGCCACGAACCAGAAGTGGCCGCGGGGCCTCGCGCAGGATTGCGCGACGATCTACTGGACGAACCAGAACAATTGGCAGATCGGGGAGGTGGTGAAAATCGCCAAGTGAACGCCACCTTGACATCGTGCGACCAGCCCGGATAGCTAGGGCTTGGTCGTGGAATCTTCAGGTCTTGACCCGCGACCGGAGCTCGAGCAGTGATCAACGTGGCGGGACTCGTCGCAGGGAGCATCGTCGCGAACAAGTACCGCATCGAGCGGGTTCTTGGCAGCGGCGGCATGGCGGTCGTGGTCGCCGCACACCACCTCGTCTTGAACGAGAAGGTGGCCATCAAGTTCCTCTTGCCGACGATGCTTTCGAATCGAGAGGTCGTCGCCCGCTTTGCGCGAGAAGCTCGGGCCGTCGTCCGAATCAAGAGCGAGCACGTGGCACGCGTGATCGACGTCGGGATGCTCGACGACGGCGCGCCGTACATGGTGATGGAGTACCTCGAGGGAACCCATCTCGGCGACTGGCTCAAGGAACGGCACATAGCGCCCGTCGAACAGGCGGTCGAGTTCATTCTTCAAGCTTGCGAAGCGATCGTCGAGGCGCACGCGCTCGGAATCATCCATCGCGATCTCAAGCCCAGCAACTTGTTCGTGACACGACGGGCCGACGGGCTGCTCTCGATCAAGGTGCTGGACTTCGGCATCTCGAAAGTGATGCCGGATACGACAGGCCACGTCGACACCGGGGTGACCGACACCGCGATGATTTTGGGTACGCCGCTGTACATGGCACCCGAGCAGATGATCTCGTCGCGCGACGTCGACACTCGCGCCGACATTTGGGCGCTCGGTGTCGTCTTCTACGAGCTCTTGACGGGGGAAGTGCCGTTCCGCGGCAGTAGCCTCGCGGAGATTTCCTTCAAGATCGCGACCGAGCGACCGCCGCCCCTATGGACGCAGCGGCCCGACGTTCCCGCTAGAATCGAGGCTGCGATACTGAAATGCCTGCAGATGGACCGCGACAAGCGCTTCCGCAACATCGCCGAATTCGCGAGGGCGCTGGCGGATTTCGGACCGCCGAGAACGCAAGTGTCGATCGAGCGGATCACGCGCACCATCGAGCACGCGGGCACCTCGTTTGCCGAGCCGCCCGTCTCTTTGGACTCACCATCCCGTTCGGCGCGCCGCGTCTTCATGATCACCGCCGCGTCGCTGCTCGCGGCGACCTTCGGCTTCGCGTACTGGCGACTCAGCGCGGCTGCCCAGTCCTATGTCGATCAAATCCCCATGGCCCCCGCCCCCGCCAGCGTCGAGCTCGTGACGGCGCCGGCACCCGACGCAGCCGGATCGACGACTGCAGCGCTCGAACACATCCCCGAGCCTCCGACGCACACGAAGATCGCGACGCAACCGCGCACCAATAAAGTGCATCGGATCGATCCACGTGATCCGCCGAGCGTTCCATCCGCTAGCCCGGCTGCCTCGGCACCGACGCCCGTCTCGACGCGCGACCTGGGGGGACGCTTGTGAGACGCTGGGTGTCGATGATGACGTCAGCGCTGCTCTTGTCGCCGCTCTCTTCGACGGCCGCGCCTTCGAGCACTGACAGGGCAACCGCGACGCAACTCTTCGAAGATGCGCAGAAGAGCAGCGCCACCGGCAACTTTCGCGACGCCTGCGTCAAATACGCCGAAAGCCAAAGACTCGACCCGCAGCTCGGCACGCTTTTGCACTTGGCCGATTGCAACGAAAAGGTTGGGCTCATCACAACCGCCTGGACCGATTTCAAAGACGCCATCGAGATTGCCGCGGCGCGCGCCGATCCTCGAGAGGCCATCGCCAGGGCTCGCGTGGCCATGCTCGAACCGAAACTGCCACGGCTCGTCATCGAGGTGCCGGCGCCGGCGCCGGGTGATCTCGAGGTGCAGCGTGACGGCCACGTCGTCGCTCCTGCCGTCTGGGGATCTGCGGTGCCCGTCGATCCCGGCACGCATGTCATCGTGGCCAAGGCCTCGGGGTACAAACCATGGATCACCACGGTTGAGCTCAAAAGCGACGGCGCGATCGTTCGCGTCGCCGTTCGACCGGTCGAAGCAGAAAGAGTGCCTGCTGACGTGCGCAAGTCTCCCGTCGCTTCGCATGGAACGTCACAACGAACCATAGGCTATGTCGTTGGCGGCGTCGGCTTGGCGGGACTCGTCGTCGGGACGGTGTTCTTGGTTCGGCGAGCATCGAAAGTGGACGAGCGCAACAGCGTCGATTGCCCGATGGACACGTGCAGCAGCCAGGACAAGGCGGTTCAGATCGAACAGCTCACCGACCAAGCGCGAACCGCGGCCACGACAGCGACCGTCGGATTCATCGTCGGGGGGGCCGCGATCGCGGCGGGAGGTGTGCTCGTCTTGACGTCGCCTTCGCCGTCGGCCAGCGCCCGTTGGACGGTCCAACCGTGGTTCGCTCGCGCAGGCGCAGGCGCAGCCATCAGCGGTGTTTGGTGAGGAAGGCCCGGGCTTGCCCCGTCGCTTGTCTCGACGATTCGCTCAGCAGTTGCACCCGCCACACGCCGTAATGAGCCACCGTTGCTATTCTCGTAATCGGTACAGGTCCTCGAACCGATCTACGTTACGTGCTTCGTCACCCGATCGCGCAAGAGCGCGTCCCACCGCAGAAGAGCGGCTTGATGCGCATCACCCTCAAACACGCCTACGCCGACGGAACCTTCGCCGTCGACATGGACCCGCGGAGTCATCGTCACCTGCTCGCCGACCGCGGGAAACCCGGCTACTTCTGCCTACGCGCCGCAAGCCGTAACGACCGCTACACGATCGGCCCTTTGCACAGCGTCGGCAGACCGAACACGTTGGAGACGATTCCCGACGCGTTCTGAACCGAGACGAGGAGATCGTTGTTGCTCCGCCCGCCGGCGTTGACGATGCGTCCGGTCTGGAAGGCGCCGCTCCCCTGGCCGGCCAAGATGAAGGGGATGTTCTTCAAATAGTGACCACTGGAGCTGTCGCTCCAGCATTCCATCCCGAGCACGACGGAGCTGTTGAAGAGGGCCGTCTTTCCGTCACTGTCGTCCACCATCTTGAGCGCGGTCAACAGCTGGGCGAATTTTCCGGCGAAGTAGGTCGCCATGACGTTCTGCCCAGCCACGTCGTTGCTGTGCTCGAGCGTGTGGTGCGCCTTGTCGATGCCCTTGGTCGGCCATCTATGGCCGCTCGAGGCGCCCGAAAGCGTGAAGGCCACGACACGGGTGAGATCCCAGGCGAACGCCAATTGGATGAGGGCGATCATCTGGTCGGCGACGGGGGAGAGCTGATCGCAGTCGCTCTTGTTCTGGCCGTTGCCCGTCGGCCGCGTGGACATCGGACACTTCATGGTACCGGGCATCGTCGTGCCGAGGGCGGTCAGCTCGGCGTTCGTCGCCCGTTCGACCTCGCGCCAGCCGTCGACGAGGCCGTCGAGCTTCTGGGCGTGCATCGAGTCCATGCCGAGCGCTCGTTTCGCGTCGGCAATGTCCGCCAACCTGAAGTCGATCAAGCTCTTCTTGCGTTCGAGCGCCGCGCGAAGCTGCGCAGTGTCCGTGCCCGGCTGGTTGGAGTCTTTCGAGCAGATCGCGTTGATACGCTGCATCAAGGTGTCGTAGACCTGACCGGCGTCCTGGATGGGCTCGATGGCGTTGCCGTAGAGTGAATCGCCCGCTTGGCGCTTGCGAAAGGAGATGTACCTCTGGCCGAGTCCGACGTTGTCGGCGTCGGAGTGCGCTCCGGCGCCGATGTGCAGGCTCGAGAAAGGGAGTGCGGCAAGCTCCGGTTTCGTCTTGTAGTGGTTGGCGATCGCGATGTCGATCGACTCGTTGTCCGTGTACGCGTAGTACGAGTCGTTCTTCGAGTAGTGGTAGCTGTTTCCCGTCGTACAGCCGATGAGACCCGCGGCGTGCTCTTCCTGATAGCCGTCGGTCTTGGGCGAGCCCCCGTGGATGCTCATGCCCAGAAACAAGATGAGGTCCTGGGCATGAGCAGCCAGGGCGGCGAGCGGGGCGGGGAAGCTGTTGATCGAAGTCGTGGCGCTGATGGTGGGCGAGTGAAAAGAGGGCCCTTTGAAGAACATCACGAAGCGGGGCGCGCCGGCGAACGAGCCGCCGGCGACGTACCCCATCGATTTTGCGATCGGCGTCAGCAAAAACGCGAGCGGTCCGAAGGTCTTGATGAGATCCCGGCGCGTGAGGCGTCCCTTCTTGCCCATCATGGAGCCTCCGATCGCCGCGAGAAGGACGGCGAGCTCGCCAACGTGCGGAGCATCCCCACAATCTTTTGTCTGTTGTCGTTGGCGAAGTCGAAAAACATCCGCAAAAGGACCGGATCGTCGCCGGGCGTCTCCTCGCGTCCAACGTAGAATCGGAACAGTTGGCGCGTGAAGCACTGCTGGAAGCGCAACGATCGGGTGAATCCTCTCAGCGCTTCGACGGGCGAGCTCGCGCTGAGCTTCCCCTCGTCGAGGAAGTTGACCGTGATGCTCGCGTCGATCGGCACCCCTTCGTCGGTGCTCCTCCACCTTCCGATGGTGTCGAAGTTTTCCTGCATGAACCCGAAAGGATTGATGAACGCGTGGCACCCCGCGCACCGAGGCTGCACCGTGACGGTCTCGACCCGCTGTCGTTCGGTCGCGCCGGAGGTAGGGGCAATGGTGGTGTCGACGTCGGGCGGTGGGGTCCCCAGGGGCAAGCACATCACCTTGCGGGTGAAGAAAACCCCGCGCTTCACCAGCCGCGTCGTCGTCGGTCCGGAGTGCGAGGCGAGCACGGCGGGCTGCGTGAAGATCCCGAGTCTCTTCGCCGGATCGAGATCCACGAGCGTGGGGGAGGACGGGGGAGTCATGTCGTAGAGGAAAGCGCCCGCCCGGGAGATGAACGACTGCGTCGACTCGGTAACATCCTTCAACGTCGGTACCGGCGTCGAAAGTTGACGATCGAGAAACGCCTTGGTCTCGCTGACGACGGCGCCGGCCACCTCGGGAGTGAACTCGGGAAAGATGCTGCTCGCGATGGTGAACTCGTCGGGTTCTTTGACCTCGAGCCACGCCACGAAAAACCGGAGTAGCTTGGCGCGTGCCTCTTGCGTCGCGAGGACTCGGTCGATGGTCGCCTGCAAGAGGTCGGGCGTCTCGAGGTAGGCTTTCGGCGTCGCCGAAGAGAGCCCGACGGTTTCGGGCGGCGCGTCCGCGAGCGTGTACGTGATGTGCGCGAGCTCTTGGGCCGGCATCATGAGCCCCGCCGCGTCGGTCAGCACCTCGTCGCGAAAAACGTAGTTGGGCGACGTCAGCGTGACGTCGACCAGATCGGCCGTGGCGTCGGCGCGACCGACCTTGGCGACGCTGGTCACGAAGAAATCGCCGTACCGCGCTAACCTTTCGTCGGATACGACGCCGCGGAACGCCCTGCGCACGAATTTCTTGGCTTGTTCCGCGAGGCACGCCGGAGAATCGGAGCTCGCCGAGCAATCGATGACGCTCTCTGGCTTGGCGCGCACGCTCGCGGCAATCTGCGCAGCCCAATTCGTGTACGGCGTGAAGTTGGCGGCGTTGAAGCTCAGATTGTCGGCATACTCGTAGTTGGTCTGCAGGGGGTCGCGCGGCATCGGCGCCGCCGCCGTAGCACCCGAATGCGCGGGCAGAAGCGTTTTCGTCGTGATATCGAGCTGGGTGCGCGTCAGCCGGAACATCCTCTTGGGAGCAGAGATCGCTGTCCTGCCGGAAAAATACTGCGTCGCAATGGCGTAGAGCGATGGATTGGCCGTCTGCCTCGCGGGGTCCCCCGGAGAGCTGCCGGCACCGGTCGGAGCGGGGTCGCCGATCGTGCCTTCGCACCCCGTGCCGAGCGCGGCAAGTACGACGAACGTGTGGCCGACCACTGTCACTCGGCGCATGGCGCTCCTCCCTCGGGGGAAAGTCTGGTTCTCCCCTCGTAGTGGCACCGAGCTCGGCAAAGGTGGTCAGCCGCTCGCGCCTTTTTTCGGACTTACCGTTACTCCGACAGACTTTGGCAGCAGCAGATCACGATCGGCAATTGCCAGGAATTGCCACGTAACATCCGGCGAGGCCGGCGGACTCACGCCCTCTGTCGGAAACGCCGCGAGGTAGTGCCAGTCCGCTTTCCGAAGCAAAGTTGCGCCTGTCCGGTCAGCTCGAGTGGGCATAACGCTACTCCGATGATCGATCTGGTAGCGAGAAGCTGTTGGCGTAGTGCTAAGGCTGCTCCGACAGACTTTGGCAGCAGCGAGAAATCTGTTGGAGCAGTGCTATCGGCGAGCTTATGGGCAGCCGACGCGGAACGCGTCGAGGTCCGTGTTTCGTTTGATGATCGCGGACAGACCCAATGTTTTGGCCGCGGGGCACACTTCGCCGACCCTGCTCGCGTCGCCGAACTCGACCAAGAATGCAGCCTTTCCCGATTCGAGGAAGGGGGACGCCGGGTCGCAGCTCGTCGTGAGACAGCTCCAGACGACCGTCCAGTCGAAATCGGCGACGAGGTCCTGACTCAGCGACCGATCGCCGTCGACGAGACCCATGGAGAGTCCGAGTCCGTGGCTGATGCTCGCCAGCCAGCGATCATAGGCCAGTTGATCGGCGCGGGTGAAGTCGAACCCCGTCGTCGTTTGGAACGCGGCGAGCCCGCTCGGGTGAAGGCCGTCGCAGCCGACGTCGGCGGCGTGAGCCAGGCGAGCCTGCATGATGGATCGCACCGTCTCGTTGCGGATGTCGATCCATGTCTCGCTCGGATAACCCTGCACCGCTCCGCCAAGCGCGATCGCGGGGAATTGCGCCGCATCGGCGCGAAAGGGCTCCATCGAACCGGCGCTGAAATAGCAGATGACGATCCGGCCCGCGGCGTGCAGCGCCTGGATGACCGATGGAGGCGTTTCGACATCGGCCGTGTACACCTGGACGTCGACACTCGTGTCGAGCGTTCCCGAGAGTTGAATTTGCCACGTGCTCATCTGTGGTGGCCTCGGGCGAGGCGTGGCGGCGTCGTCGGAGACCGCGGCGTCGGGAAGAGATACGAGCAGATTGCCTTGTGTCCCCGAGCACCCGCACATCGTCATCGCGCCCGCGAGCAGCGCGCCGGCCGCGATGGTTTGGTCAGGTAGACGTTCGGAACGGCTCGGGTTTGTCCGGCTCGGCGGGACTTGGAATGAACGTTCCCTGCGCATGTTTGTGTTACTCGGCGCGGGCCTTCGGCCCCGCCTGCGTTTGTGTTACTCGACGCGGGCCTTCGGCCCCGCCTGCGTTGCTCGATTCGGCCGCGCAAGCTTACCAGATCCATCCACCCCTGAGCCGTAGGGCCCCGATCGCCAGCGCACGACCTTTGACCAGGTTTTGGGGTCTCAGGTGCACTAGTAAGTATCGTGTCAGCGAATTCGAGCGCCGGCTGGAAGGTCGAGCACCGGCTCGGCCGCTCGCGATCGTTCAGGCTGGCACCCAGGCTGCGCAACATGTCAAATTGCGAGGTGTTGAGCGAGAAGGCGCTGCGCCACCTCGGGGTCGTCGAGGAAGGCAAAACAGAGCCAGGCGTCCCCCCTGGCGATCTCGCTATCGAGCCCCGAGAGCCGGCTTCTCGAGACGTTCCCACGAGCGGGGGAGGCGTCGATGCGCTCCAACTCGAGTTCGACCAGGTCTTCCGCCGGTACGCGCCGTACGTCGGCGCCATCGTGCTCCAGCTCATCGGTCGTGCCGCGGACGTCGACGACGTCGTGCAGGACGTGTTCATTCAGGCGCATCGGGGGCTGGTGAAGCTGCGCGATCCGGCGGCCGTGCGACCTTGGCTCCGCCGCATCGCCGTGCGAAGAGCGCGGCGCTGGCTGCGAACGCGGTGGGTGCGCCGGTGGTTCGGGGACTCGGACGTCGAGCCGCACTTGGAGCCTGACTCGTGCGCGACCCCCGAAGAGCGAGCGCAGATTGCCTCCGTGTACCGAAGGCTCGAGCAGATGCCTCGGGACGATCGGGTCGTATGGGTACTGCGGCACGTGGAGGAGGAGACCCTCGAGTCGATCGCCGAGCTTGTCGGCTGCTCGGTTTCGACCGTCCAACGGCGGCTGCGTGCCGCGCAAGCCAGCATGGGGGAAATCCGATGAGCCACGAAAAACCCGCGCCCGATCTACCGAAGCTCCGGCTGAACTGGGATGCGCAAAGAACCGAACGCCTGCTCGGGCGGGTCCATGCTCGATTGGACGGGCGCCGGCGAGCTTGGCGCGTTGCGCTCGCCGTCGGTACGTTGGCTTCGGCGGTCGCCGTCATCGTCGCGGTTCGGTGGACGCACGTTCGTTCGAGCGCGCCCGTGTCGACCGATTCGGCGATGCAGGTGCTCCGCAATCCGATCACGCTTCGTGAGGGGTCCGAGATCGCGCTCGGCCCCGCCCATTCCGAGGTGCGCGTTCTCGAAGAGAGCCCTTCGCGCGTCCGCGTCGATGTCGTCAAAGGGTCAGGCCGGTACTCGGTCGTTCCCAATGCCGAGAGGACGTTCGAAGTCCGCTCGGGCTTGGTGACGGTCACCGTCGTCGGCACGGAATTCGTGGTGGAGCAACGAGGGGAGGAGACTTGGGTGGAGGTGTCCCGCGGCAAGGTGCGCGTGTCCTGGGGCTCGGAGCAAACCTTCCTCGGCGCGGGCGAGAGCGGGATCTTTCCACGACCGAGCGTGACGACGGAAAGTCCCGCGTCCGCGGCGCCCAATCTTGCGGAGGCAGCGTCGGGCGAACGCCCCGAGGTGGATCTCCGTAGTGCGTCACCTGCGCAGGCGACGCAGGTCTATCGGTCGCGCGTCGCTCGCCACGACTACCACGGCGCCTACGCCGTGCTCGCGCACCATCCATCGCTCGCCGGCGACACGGTCGAAGAGCTCCTCACGGCGGCCGACGTGGCGCGGCTCTCCGATCACCCGGCGGAGGCATTGCCGTACCTGCAGCGGGTCATCCGCGAGCATCCGCGCGACGAGCGCGGGCCGATGGCCGCGTTCACCCTGGGCAGGACGCTGAGCGGGCTCGGACGGACGCAGGAAGCCATGGTCATGTTCGGTCGCGTGCGCACGAGCTGGCCACGGAGCCCACTCGCGGAAGACGCCCTTTTGCGCCAAGCGGAGGCGGCTTCGCAGATCGGCGATCTGGTCACCGCGCGGCGGCTCGCCGAGCAATACGATCGCGACTACCCGAACGGCCGTCGCCGTTCGGACGTGCGCCGCTACGCGCGGCTGGAATAGGGAGCGCGACCGCTGCCGATCACACCGATGCGAAGGGTCATCGCTCGAACGCTCGTCGCCGTCGTCTTGGCCGCCTTCCACGCGCATGCGCAATCCGCTCCGATCCAGCCCACCTTCCGGACGCAAGTGGCCAACTGTCCCGAGGAGCTCGCCAGGCGCCTGCCCGCGGTCGTGAAGCTCGAGATCGACGTCCTTCTGCGCGAGCGCGCTCTAGCCTCCGCGCCGCCCGAGGCCGTTGCCATTCGCTGCGACGACGGGATCGCGGGCATCGAGGTGACCATCGGGGGCGTGAGTCGCCGCGCGACGATCGATCTGAGTGACCTCGCGTCCGACCACCGCGCCCGCGCGCTGGCGCTCGCCGTCGCGGAGCTCGCGCATTCGATGCATAATCAGGGGATCGGGGCCTTTGCGCCGGCGAGCCCTCCTGATTCAGCCGCCGCGATCGTGCCGGAAGAACCCGAACGCGCTGCTCCGCCGGGGGCCAAGCGTTCGCCGCCACGACCAACGCTGCTTCTCGGTGGTCTCGGAGAGCTCGTCGGGAAACCAGCAGCGCTCCTTCTCGGCGCGCGGCTCGAGCTTCTCTATCCTGCCGGCAGCGTCGTCGTCCCTGCAGTGACGATCGATGGCGCCATCGGCACGATCCAAACGCAATCGGCCTCCGTCGCGGTAAAAGCGGCCTCGGTGGCTGTCCACCTCTATTTGGGAACGAACACCGGCAAGGTGCGCTGGGATCTCGGACCAGGGGCCAGCTTCGGCTGGATCCACCTCGCCGGCCTACCCGACGCGGGTGTGGCGCTCGCGGGTCGCTCGCTCGCGGCGGCCTGGGGCGGGCCCGAGATTCGTGGTCGCATCGCGTACCTTGCGGTGGCGGGGGCGAGCGCCGGGGCCGGTGTCGAGCCGTTTCGATCGCCGACGATTGCGTTCGAGCTCGCCGCGGGTCTCGTCGCTCTGCCCGTTCGTGGAATGCTCGACGACACCCGGCACGTTTACTCGGTCGAGGGACCTTGGGCCTCCGCCTGCGTCGAGGTGGGGCTCGGGCTCTAATGGGCCTCACCTGCGTTATGAACACAGCCTAGGTTTCCAGTAAC
>DASWDH010000026.1:0-10057 GCA_036395495.1 Polyangiaceae bacterium | reverse complement strand
CAGACCGGAATGGCCGTCTGGCCTCGCCTCTGCGGCTTCGCCGAGAGCCAGTTCCGCCTGTTCGGTCAGTACTTTTGTGGGACTATGGCTGCTCCGATGCAACGAGCTGGTAGCGAGGATCTGACCCAGTCATGCTAGGCTTCAAATGCTGAGGGCGTGCGTGCCCGCTGTCACGACGATGCCGGCCGCGTCACGGGCGTCGGCCATGACGTCGCGCGCGACGCCCCGGGCACGCTTGGCGCCCTCTTGCAGTACCCCTTCGACGAACGATTCGTCGGCCGCGAGCGCTCGCCGCTTCTCGCGCAGAGGCCCGAATCGCTCGTTGTACGCCTCGTGCAGCCGCTTTTTGAGCTCGCCGTAGCCGACGCCTCCGCGCACGTACGAGGGCTCGAACTCGGCGGCCTTGGCAGAATCGAGAACGCGATAGAGCGTCATCAGCGTGTCGTTGGGATCTTTGGGTTCGTCGACCCCTTTGCTGTCGGTTTTGATGGCGGCAAAATACGTCTTCCAGGCTTGCTTGTCGGTCATACCGTCGGGCAAAAAAATGGGGATCGTATTCTCGTAGCTCTTGCTCATCTTCGCCCCGTCGATACCGGGAACGATGGGCGATTTCGAAAACCGCCATTCCGGGCGCACGAACACCTCTCTTCCGAACGCGGCATTGAAGCTCGCCCCCATGTCCTGCGTCATCTCGACGTGCTGCTGCTGATCTTTGCCAACCGGAACGACCGTGCTGCGGTAGATGAGGATGTCGGCGGCCATGAGGATGGGATAGTTGAAGAGTCCCATCGTCGGCTCGAGTCCGCGCGCGATCTTGTCCTTGTAGCTGGTCGCCCTTTCGAGCAGCCCTTTGCCCACGCAGCAGGAAAGCAGCCAGGCCAGCTCGCACACCTCGGGAACGTCCGATTGGCGAAAGAAAGTGGCTTTGTGGGGATCCAGGCCGAGCGCGAGGTAATCGATGGCGACGTCGCGCGTGAGCTCGCGCAACCTCGGCCCATCGTGCAGCACCGTCAGGGTGTGTAGATTGGCGACGAAGTAAAATGCCTGCTCGGGACGCCCGGTGACATCTTGAAGCTCGATGTGCTGCTGAATCGCACCGAAGTAGTTACCGAGATGGAGGGTGCCCGTCGGCTGAACGCCGGAAAGAAACCGCATCGGAATGGGTCGGAAGATACCGCGCTTCACCGCGGCAGGCGAGCTTCCACCTGGTGAGGGAGTGCTAAACTAAGCGCCCTTCTTGTTGCGGTCCGATTGGCTCGGGGGCACGAGTGCTTCCTTCAGGCGGTCGTTGGCGGCGCGCATGCGGCGAACGGAGTTGGCGAGCGCGGGCCCCAAGCTATCGACCTCGGGTTCGTAGCGCACCATCGTCTCGCCCGTTTCCGCGTCACGAACCACGATGGTCGGCGATCCCTGGCGGATCTTCTTCAAGGCGAGCGCCTTCGCAACCGCGAGACCCTCGATGGTCGCGATGGGCGAGCTGGGTTCGCCGTGAAGCTTTTCCTCCTCGACCACGTAGCGAGCCATCAAATCCCTCCCACGAAGGAATCTCCAGAAGGACGACTATAGCATGCACGCCGATCGCCCACGCGAAATATTGAATTGTCACGCCGGCATCGCCCAAGTTCTAGTGGGGACGCCCCGCGAGCGGGGCGGCGGCTTCGGCGCCGGCAGACCCTCTTATGCTACAAGCGTCGCTCGAGCCATGTCGAATGACGCCATCACGACCCGCAGCCAGGATTTCGCGAAGTGGTACCAGGATGTCATCCGGCGAGGCGACCTCGCCGAGCCTGCGGAAGTCGTACGCGGGTGCATGGTCATCAAGCCGCACGGATACGCGATCTGGGAGAAGATCCAGCAAGAGCTCGATCGACGCTTCAAGGCGACGGGCCACAAGAACGCGTACTTTCCGCTGCTGATACCGATGAGCTTTCTCGCCAAGGAGGCCGCCCACGTCGAGGGGTTCGCGATGGAATGCGCGGTCGTCACCCACACGGGGCTACGCGCCGTGCAGCGGGAAGGCGAAAAAGCCAGCCTCGAAATCAAAAACCCCCTCGAAGAGCCCTATGTGATTCGCCCGACCAGCGAGACCATCATCGGGCACTACTTCAGCAAGTGGATCCAGAGCCACCGCGACCTGCCCCTGCTCATCAACCAGTGGGCGAACGTCATGCGCTGGGAGATGCGCACCCGCATGTTCCTGCGTACGAGTGAGTTTCTCTGGCAAGAAGGGCACACCGCTCACGCAACCCATGACGAGGCGCTCGAAGAGGTGCACCGCATGCTCGGCGTCTACGCCGACTTCGCCGAGAGCGTCATGGCGATGCCGGTCATCCGCGGGCAGAAAACCGAAACCGAGAGGTTCGCCGGAGCCCTTTCGACCTTCGCCATCGAAGCGATGATGCAGGATGGCAAGGCGCTGCAGGCCGGCACGAGCCACGATCTCGGACAGAACTTCGGCAAGGCTTTCGACGTCAAATTCCAGAATCGATCGGGCGACATCGAATACGTGTGGCAGACGTCTTGGGGCGCTTCGACCCGCCTCGTGGGGGGGCTCATCATGACGCACTCCGACGACGCGGGACTCGTGCTGCCGCCGGCGCTCGCCCCCATCCAGGTGGCCATCATTCCGATCTTCAGGAACGATGCCGAACGCAGCAAGGTCGTCGAAGCAGGGGACAGGGCCCGGCGGGAATGCGTGGATGCGGGACTCAGCGTCGTGCTCGACGACCGCGACGAGCTCCGCCCTGGCGCCAAGCACTTCGAATGGGAGCAGAAGGGAGTTCCGGTGCGGGTCGAGATTGGCCCAAGGGATATCGAGAGCGGGACGTGCGTCGTGAAACGGCGAGACAAAGATCCGAAGGCCAAGACTTCGGTGCCGCTCGCCGGTGTGGGGGCGAGCCTCACGCTGCTCATGGGGCAGATTCAGACGTCGCTTTTCGAGCGCGCCAAGGCTTTTCGCGACCAGAGGCTCGTGCGCGTCGACACCTACGACGACTTCAAGCAGGCCCTCGAGGTCGACGGCAAAGGGCAGTTCCTCCTCGCGCACTGGGACGGGACACCGGAAACCGAGCAGAAGATCAAAGAAGGGACCAAGGCGACGATTCGCTGCATTCCTCTCGAAGGAGAAGACGAGCCCGGTCGCTGCGTCTTGACCGGCCGTCCGTCGCAGCGCCGCGTGATCTTCGCCCAAGCGTACTGAAACGAGCCATCTTCGAATGGGCAGGGCTGGCCAACTCCGCAGGCGGGTGTAGCCTCCCCTCATGCGGCATCGGTCCTTGTCGCTCTGCGAGATCCGGCAGCGCTACGTCGACCGAGCGAGACCTCTTCCCAACGCGGTCGAGCGCGCGCTTCGGGCCGACCCCCGCCCTTCGGCACGGGCCATCCTCGACGCCATCGACCGACGAAGGTACGAGCACCGAGCAGAGGGCCAGCGACTGCGCTCGATTCTGCGTTACGAGCGAGAGCTCTGGGCGACCGGTTTGGCGCGTGTTGCCGGCGTCGACGAGGCGGGCATGGCACCGCTCGCCGGTCCGGTGGCCGCGGCGGCGGTCATCTTTCCACCGGAGTTTCGTCTACCCGGTGTGGATGATTCGAAGAAACTCGACGAAAAGGAGCGCGACCGGCTCGCACCGCTCATTCGCACCCACGCGCTGGCATGGGCCGTCGCGTTCGTGGAGCCCGAGGAAATCGACCGCATCAACATCTATTGGGCGGGGATCTTGGCCATGCGCCGCGCGATCGAAGCCCTGTCGCCGGCACCCGAACACGTTCTCATCGACGGTCGCCGGCTCAAGGACGTCCTCATCGAGCAGCAGCGAATCTTCAAGGGTGACCAGAAGAGCTTGACCATTGCCGCCGCTTCGATCCTCGCCAAGACGGCGCGCGACGCCCGGATGGTCGAGCTCGATGGCCGCTATCCCGATTATGGTTTTGCCCACCACAAGGGCTATGCGGTCCGCGCCCACTGCGAGGCGCTCCGGCACCATGGCGCCTGCGAGGCCCACCGCCGATCCTTCGCGCGCGTGCGCGAAGTACTCGGACTCCCTCCCCTGCCCCCCTGGCCGGTTCGCAACTGACTCAGCGGACCGCCGTGCGATTGGTGACCGTGTCGGATCCGGCCGGCGAAGCGGTGGCGGTATCAGACGGCCCGGCGCGCGGCTCCGAGGTCTTGCGCGAAGAAGCGACGGGGACTGCCCGCCAGGTCACCGAGTAGCCTTGTGCCGGGTTCCACATGAGCCAACCGGTCGCGCCGGCGTCCGTCGCGTGCTTGATCTCGGCCGCCAAGTACGGGGGACCGTAATCGGGCGAATTGAACGAAACCGCTTGCAACCAAGGTCGCACGATCGTGCCACTTCGAACTTTCTTCAGCTGCTGCAGGACTTTCTTCGTGCCGATTCCGACAATCTCCGGGTGATTGCCGGGAATCTCGAAGCCCTGGTAACCCGAGCGGTAGTGCGAGGGGTACACCATCGGTGACAGCGCCTCGCACTCGGGGGCGAGGAGCGGAGGATCCTGGCCGAGCATCTCGATGTCGTTGCGATGGCCCTCGGCGACGATCCCGAAGATGTCGAGCGAGAGCGGCACCTTTCGCGCTTGCGTGAGCTCGTGCATCTTGCGCACGAAATCGCGAATGACGATCGTCTTCGGCACCTTCCCTTTGGTCAGGTCGAAGTCGGCGTTCTTGATGCCGAGCACCGGGTAGCGCACATAGTCGAGCTGGATCTCGTCGGCACCGGCATCCATGGCCTCCTTGGCGAGATCGAACAGGTAAGCCTGCGCATCCGGGTTGGCGGGATCGAGCCATCCGATGGGATAGGGCCGTCGCCATTTCGATTGCACCGCGAGGTTCGGTTTGGCCTTGGCAATGAACTCGTCCTCGAAGCAGCTCAGGCGAATCGCGACGCGAATCCCTTTGGCATGCGCGAAGCGGATGGTCCTCGCCAGATCGCGGATCGGCGCGTTTTTGGCGGCGCCCGTTTCGACCGCGATGGGAACCTTGGTGCGATAGGTGACGAAACCGTCGTAGTCTTTCGAATCGAGCACGATGAGATTCAACCCGCGCTCGGACATGCGCTCCAACAGCCCCCCGAAATTCGCGCCGCCCGCCGTCGGACCGCGAACGTAGAGGCCACGCAGAACCTGGTCGTCCGGCCAGCCGAGCCGTTCCTCATCGGCGGACTTGGGCTCGGTCTGAACGACGGCTGGAATGACGATTTTTTCGCCCGCCTTGGGGAGAAGCCCGTTCAACCCGTTTTCTTTTTGGATCGCCCGGCTGAGATCCCGCGCCAAGTAGACATCGGTCAGGTCGAGGTAGCTGTCGACGATCTTGGCCAAAGAATCGCCGGGCCGAACACGGTGGGTGATCCCGACGGCGTCCTTGGACGAATCGACGATCTCGCCCCCATCGGGCATACGCTCTTTCAGCCAAGCGATGAGGCGAGCGCGCGGCGATTCGGCCTCGCTTGCAGGAGGCGTCGCGGTGACCGGCGCGGGCGCGAGCGGCCCCGGCTGCGGTGCACCCTCAGCCGGGCCGCTCGTTGGCGCCACGGGCGCTCGCCGTTGCTGACCTGCCGAGCAAGCGGTGAGCACAACGGCGCAGGGCACCACCCAGAAACCAGGAGCGTGAACGATCCGCTCGAGAAAAGAAATTCGCACCCGGTAAGAGAAATACAGATGGCCCCGGATGGCAAATATTCCTGCGCGATTTGATCAGCTTTCAGCTCCGCGACTTCGCTTCGTCGTCGACCTGGAACGAAACTTTGAGGTTGACGCGAAACTGCCGGACCCGATCTCCCTCGACCATTCCCTGAAACTCCTTGACATACACGGACTTGATGTTGCGGATGGTCTTGGATGCCTCCGCGACCGCTCGCTTGACCGCGTCTTCCCAACCGGTCTCCGATTCCGCCAGTAGCTCGATGACCTTGACGACCGCCATGTTGACCTCCTCCGTTCACGCTCCCTGCCGGGGCGTGCCAACTCCGTGCCGCTGAGAGCCGTGCCTAATGGGGGGGCGCTCGCGTCGCCGGGTGAGAACGGCGGTCACGCCGCTCAAAAAAAACTCCAGAATGCAGGATTCACCGGATGGTCCCAAGGACGAGCCCATGAGATACCCTGTTGACGCGGGGAGGCGGCTGACATGACGGAAATTCTCGTTGTCGACGACGACGACGACACGCGCGAGGCGCTCGCGGAGCTGCTCCACGACTCCGGCTATCGCACCTCTACGGCCAAGAGCGGCCACGAAGCCCTGACCCGGCTCGGCCTTTCGCATCCCGATCTTTTGCTGATCGACCTCGTGATGCCCGACATGGACGGCCGCGATCTTCTGCGCGAAATACAACGAACGGCCGAGTTCGAACGCCTGCCCGCCATCGTGATGACCGCCTGGCCTCGACCGATCGAGTTGCCGGAGGGTGTCTTGCTGCTGAGGAAACCGTTCGATTGGGAATCGCTCTTTCGGCTCGTCCGAAAGCTATGCGCGAAAGACACTGCGCGAGTCGGATCTCGCCGCGACCAGGTCGAGCCCATCGCCCTTCCCGCCTTGCCCTAGCGTGCTCGCTCAGCGAGAGGACAGCCTCGCTTCGACGAAGGCACGAGCCCCTTCCACGATGGTGCGGGCGAGTCTGCGCGTCGCAGTCGATTCCCGATGGATCGGATCGGCTCCGATGGTTCCGCGAAGCTCGTCGCGGTAGCGCTCGGAGCTCACGCGCTGGAGCTCGGCGCGAGCGTGATCGAGGCGCGCCTTGATTCCGAGGCGCGCGGCTTCGTCGCGATGGCTCGGCAGCGCCAGAAATTCCGACAGGGCGTTCACGTGTCGCTTCCAGAGCTGCACGTCGCGCTGTTGCTTGACCCTGAGCCGCTCCTTGTACCAGTCGCTCTCGAGCAACGCCTCGGTCGTGAAAAGACCGCGCACGATGGGGTGGTTGGCATCCTTCCCCTCCCAGTGCCCGTGGGCCATGATGTGAAGCAACGCGTAGAGCGGGGGGCACGCGTCATCGATGCTTCCGTCAACGAAATAAGATGCCGCCACACGCTGCTGCGCCTCGACGATGTTGTGGACGCCGTCGGCGAACACGTCAGGGTCCTGCAGCTCGGGCCGCAAGATCCGATCGGTGAACACGGCGACAGGACTGTCGAACACCCGCCCGAAGAAGGTGTGAACGAACTTGCTCGTGATGCGGTAGCCGAGCCGACTGGCGAGGACGCGCTTGCCCTCGAAATCGTAGTCTTCGAGCTTCTCGAGATGGCCGGTCTCGATGAGACGCTTGGGATCGCGCTCCTCGGGAAAAAGTCGGCACCAGATCTCGGGGATCAGCAAGCTGATGTCGTGGTCCACCTTGAAGTCGGACCCGACGAACCCGGCGGCCGTGCTGAACCCCCCGTAGCCGGTGAGCAGCATGGAGACCAGAGCATTGTTGAGATCGGCCGTCGGGCAGATCGCATTGAACGGCCCTTTGGTGAGCGCCCCCTCCGACCCCGCTCCGGTCGTGCTCGGCGATTTGCCGGTGAGCGAGCAGATGTAGTCCATGAAGAGCTCGGGCAGCTCTTGATAATGGATGGGGTTGTAGACGCAAAGCGGCCTGATGCCTTCGTCGCGCGGATTGTTGCGGCGCCCGGAAAGAACGCTGATCACCGGAAAGACGACCGGCTGATCGACGGGCAAACGGCGGTAGAGCCGCGCTCCGGTCTCGGCAACGTACCGGTCGCGAGGCCGGGCAAGGTCGGGACGAACCTGAAGATAGCGCGGGTTCTTGCTGACTCTACCGTCGACCAACCGCGGCCGGGCCGAGCACACCGAATAGCCTTCCCGCCGCGCGGAAGCCTCGTCGACGTGCGTGCGCATCGGCTCGGTGAGCGCGCTGTGCAGCGCGACGTTCTCCGCGATGTCGCGCATGTCGTCCGGCCCGAGCGGCTGAAAATTGGAGGTAAAGAGCCCGGGATCGGCCATGTCCTTTTCGGTCTGCCGATCGACGCCGGGGTGGATCGCGTCGTCGGGGCGCTGGAACAGGCGAAACTCGCAGTTCGCGCTGATCTTGAGGCTCGGGTGACCGTCGTACTCCTTCGGTAGCCCGAAGAGCTTTTCCCGCGCGATGACCACCGAAGCGGTGATGTCGTCCTCCATCTGGACCTTGTCCGCGGCCAAGAAATCCTGCCGCAGCTTGTAGGTCCGCCAAGCGCCGCTCGCGTCGAGGCCGACCCGCAAGTAGCTTCCGACCAGCTTGCGGCCGTCGTACTTGAGCTCGTGACCGTTGACGCCGTTGATCATGTCGACGCTGAAGTGGTCGCGCCAATTGTCGCCCCACTCCTGACGGTAGAAGCGCTTGATGATGAATACGATCGCGCGCACGTAATTGGGAATGGTCTTGAGCCATGCATTGTACTCGGCCGTGAAGTCGGTCGGGTTCGGCGTGAGCAGCTTGATGACCGAACCGAGCGAGCGCTCGGGTGAAAGCAGCGGGCGCGATGGAGCGGCCGGCGGGCGCGAGGGGGTTCCTTCTTCCGGCCGACGGCCGGCGCTCAGGTAATTCGAATAGTCCTTTTTGAAGATCTCGTCGACCAGCGCCATGTCCTCTTCGAAGTTGTTGACATAGATGGCGCCGTACAAGACGGCATCGACGAGGCTCTTGCTGATTTCGGATTTGCCCCCGCCGGACACGGTGCAGGGTTTGTGGCAAAAAGTGCCCTCGGGCACGGTGCCCACCAGGCGCCAGCTCGGTGCAGCCGGGTGCTTGTCGAGGCGGACCTTGTAGCCGCTCGGGTGAAAATAGACGTGCCCCGGTAAGAGTTTCAGGTGCTGGGCGACGCCACCGCTCGTCCAGGTGATGTCCTGGCGCTTGATGTCGATCTCCATGTCCTCCGGCATGTAATGGATTTCGTAATACTTCTTGTCCGTCGCGTAACCGGAGGGGTGCACCTCGATGGTCGAGCCGAGAAGCTGAACGACCTCCGAAAAGCGGTGGTCGGTTCGCAGCAGCCGCGCATCGGGCAAAAAGCGATCGCCCAAGCTGAAGGTCGAAAACGCGAGGGCGCCGCCGGAATGCTCCTCTTCGGCCAACCCAAAGAGGTTGGCGCTGAAGCTGATCTGCGTCTTCACCTCTTTCTTGCAGTAGCCGAAGTAGTTATCCGCAAGCATGGTGACCATCACGCCTTCGATGTTGCGGGCGGTGATCTTGAAGGGCTTGCCGTCGTTGTAGAGCTCGTCCTCGCGCGTCCAGCACATCCCGCTCGCGCGCTGCGCTTCGGTCGCCGCGTCGAAGTGAGGCAAGCCGAGATCTTTCTTGCGCAGACGGGTGAGGTGGGGAGCGAGGATCACGCAGCCGCTGTGACCGGTCCAGTGATCGACGTCGAGGCCGGCGTCATTCTCGGGAAGAAACGGATCGCCGGCATTGCCGAAAATGCTCTCGACGAAGTCGAGGTTCGACACCAGGCCGCCGGGCGCGAAAAAGCGGATCTCCGTTCGCTTCTCGGGCGACACATTGGGTACCGCCGGACACACCAGCGGGCGCAAGAGTAGCGACACCACCGTGTGAACCGGCTCCGCCCACTTGGCCGTGAACGGCAAGCGCGAAAGAGCCAGTGGCGGCCGCAGTGCCGCACGCAGCATGTTGGCATAGACAATGAGCGGCACCGCCAGCTTGTCCGAGGGCACCGGCAGTCCGCCTTCGGCGACGTGGAAAACGCCTTGCGTCGTGCGCCGATCGTTGATCGGATTGTGGAGCACGCCGTTATCGAGGCGGTAGCTGCTGATGACTTCGTTGTTCCACTCGTGCCCTTCCATCGGCAGTGAAAGCTCGCGTGCGAGCCCGTAGCGATCGAGGATGAGCGTTTCGTGCGGCAGACGCACCGGCTCCTTCAAGCCGAGCGGCGCAAACTGACCATCGAGGAAATTTTGCACCCGCTGGTCGGCGGGGCACAAGTGCTCGCTCAAGAGCCGGCTCTGCTCGCGATACCGGGCAAAAAGATCGCGCGCCAGGTGGAGCACGTCTTGGTCGCCGTTGGTGTCGGGGATCTGAAAGCCCATCGCGGCGAGCTTCAGCATGATGAGGCGCGTGGT
>DASWDH010000025.1:0-5704 GCA_036395495.1 Polyangiaceae bacterium | reverse complement strand
TCGACGAGCCACGGAGCGCCGGCCACGCCGAGCAGCGTCACGGCCACGAGCACCACGAGCGAAACGCCGCGCATGCCGGAAAAGAATCGGCGTGCCGCCTGGTCACCCTCCTCCGCTTTGACTTTGGCCAGCACCGGAACGACGGCGCTGGCCGCCGCCCCCTCGCCGAGCAGCGATCGAAGCGCATTGGGAAGCGTGAACGCGACCCAGAAAGCATCGGTCTCCGCGCGCGAGAAGAGCGCCGCCAGCGTCTGATCCCGTACGAGCCCGAGCAGCCGCGAAACGAGCGTACCCGCGCCAACGATCCCCGCCCTGCCCGCCAGCGCGCGCCGCTCGTTCTCGCCGGAAAGCTCGCTAGGGTTCGGCGCGGCCAAAGTCACGCCCACGCTTTAGCGTGCTCGCTCGGCCGTGTCTCGTTTTCCGCCGATCAGAGTCGCGGAATCTCCGGAGGTTCGCCGCTTCCCGCGGTTTTGCATTCGTCGCACTGGCAGAGGGACCGAAGGAAACGAAAGGTATAGATGCCGGTGGCGTGACCATCGCCCCAATCGAAGCGCAGGGCATAATTGCCGACCTGCTCGATATGGCGAAGCTCGAGGTCTCCGCCCGGCCGGAAACGCGCCTCGAGCTCGCCTCCCGGGATGAACCGGATGGTGCCCGAATGGCCCTGGCAGCCGGCGCACGGGCAGTAGCCACGCAAGGTCTCGTGAGGATAAATGCCTTGATGGCCATCGGCCCACGCAATTTCGAGTGTGCGGGCATTGCGCGGGGCTTTCACGCGCGTCGGGTGGGTACGAGGATCGGGCTGCATGCTCGCGTATCATAGCGCAGCGCTGGCACACTTCAGCTCTCCACGCCGGCATGGGCTGCGAGCGCCTCGTCTACCAAGGCCTGAGCTATCGCCGTGTCTTCGGGACGAAGAGCGGCGTCGCGACCAGCTGCTGCAGCCGACAAGCGCGACCGGGTGGCCGCGTCGACCAAGTGATGCAGTGGACTATGCCCCCCTCCGCATGTCTGACAGACGAGCCCGCCGGCGCCCGCATCGATGTAAGCGGACCGCCCCGGTTCGCAAGTCCTCCCGCATCGGACGCACGCATCGAGCCCGAGTCCGTAACCGAAGTGCCTGAGCAGGCGCAGCCCGCTCGCGGCGAGATGCGTTTTCGGCGCGAGGGCGTCGCTCGGATCGTCGAGACGGTCGAGAAGCGATTCGAGCTCGCCCCACACCTCGGTCTCCGGCGTGCGAACCGGTGAGCCCGCACGCACCCAGCGCAGCGCCTGGCCAGCAGCGTTCATGCGATCGAGATCGCCAATCAGATGCGCGCGGGGTCGCACGACAACGGCTTCCCGCAAGCCGAAGAGCTCGGCGCCGGGTCGCTCGTCGAGCGTGACGCGAACGGTGTGCATCGGTTCGAGCGCCGCCGCGAAACGGCGCGAGCTCTTGCGCGCGCTGCGCGCAAGAGCACTCAGCTTGCCGAGCTGCTCGGTGAACAAGGTGGCCACGATATCTGCCTCGCCGTAAGGGACGACCCGTACGACGAACGCGCGCGATACGAGCGCGCGCGCGGCACTGCGCCTGCCTCTAGCCGTGGATTTGCTCGATCGAAGGGGCGGCGTCGAGCGACGAAAGCTCGGAGGGGACGTCGCGACCGCGGGGCTTCAACACGATGGAGAGCGCCAGCGTGAAAAGAATGAGCAGAACGACGAAGGCGATCGCCACGCCGAATCTTCGCCCTTGCGTTTTTTGAATGGGAGACGTCATCGGCAGCGGCGTGACCAACGCGACGCGGCGGCTCGATGTGTAGCGCGCCAGCACGTCATCCACGGAAATCGAGACGGCTCGCGCATAAGCCTTGAGAAAGCCGCGTACGAACACCTCGCCGGGCAGATCGTCGAAGTGGTCGTTCTCGAGCCGCTCGAGGTTCCCCACCGGAATGCGCGTCGCGCGGGAGACTTCCTCCACGCTCATCGAGCGCTCTTGGCGGTGCCGCCTCAGGTATTGGCCGATCGATTCCATGTCACCTCTTCGAAAACGACGCGCGGGGCGCGCACCTCTTTAGCATGGCGACGACTTCAAGCTGGCCAAACAACGCTGGCCGGCGGGCGATTCTGCCGATATCTCCTTGCACCTCTCCCAGTCCCCCTTGGCGAGGTCGCAGTTCTTCGACTTCGAGTTCACACGAGCGCGGGCTTCGAAAGCATCTTGCAGACCCCGGCATTCAGGACGATCGACTGCCCGTGACAAGGCTTCTCGCGCGGCCACGAGCTCGCCTTTTTTTTCGAGGGCGAGCCCCAACCGATAATTGCCGACGCAAAATCTCGGCTCGGCGGCGACGCTTCGCCGGAGCGCCTGGATCGCTTCGTCCGGTCGACCCTGTTCGAGATACGCCCAGCCGAGGTTGCCCCAGGCGTTCCAAGGCGTTTGATAGAGGATGTCGCCGGCGAGCGGCTGCAGTACCGCCACCGCTTC
Organism: Polyangiaceae bacterium; assembly: GCA_036395495.1. Classification (GTDB taxonomy): domain Bacteria; phylum Myxococcota_A; class Polyangia; order Polyangiales; family Polyangiaceae; genus DASWDH01. The sequence goes on along the minus strand of DASWDH010000025.1, from coordinate 3,240 downwards.
GGTGAACTTCCTTTCGTGAATCAGAATCACGCCGAGCGTGTTCTCTGCTTCGCGAAAATCCGGCCGCACCTCGATGGCACGCCGGCATGCGCGCTCCGCGTCCGGCAAGCGACATTCGGCCGGCGAAGTTTCGCAGAACGAGAGATAGATGAGAGCCACGTAGTGATGGGCGTCGGCGTTCTGATCGTTCAGCTCGACGGCCTTTTGCGCATGTGCGAGAGCGGTGCGAGGATCGCGCCGGCCAAAAAATTCGCGCGCCAAGTCGTACTCGGCTTCGGACTGGCGCTCGACATCGGCGGCGTTCGCTCCGCGGCCGGTTCGCGTGCACGCCGACATGCAGAGCAAAAGACCACCGGCTATCGACCAGCGACGCAGTCTACCGAGTGACGCCGCGTGCAGGTGTCCCGCGACACCGCGTCGGCGCTCGTTCGAGCGGACGGTGTGGGTGCTACGGAACTGTCTGCGCTCGGATCGCGCCATTCGTCGTACTTTCGACCGGTCCTGACTCCTCGTGGCGAGGCTACTTCGGCGGGCCCGTGGGGCGGGCGAACAAGAAACCAAAATCGACAGCACACCACCGCCGAACTGCGCGGGGTCCCTACGAAATCGCGGGATTCGGGGAATAGCCTGTGGAAAGACGCGAGTCAACCGTGAACATCCGAGTCCGTTCAGGTGCGAGGCACGGGGCGTTCAGGTGGGACTCAGCCGCACCACGTCGGATGAGCAGTCCGTCGCGACAGGCGGTTCGTGTTACTCCGCGCGGGGGGCCTGCGGCGCGTTTCGAACGCACTTCAACGCGCGTTGCCCCGCCGCTCCTTGGACGCCTGTTGAAGCGGAACCTCGCTTCCATGGATCTCGTCCTTCAACCCGAGCAACGCAAAAAGGCGCCGCAGCGAATCGACGTCGGGTATCTCGACCTTTTCTTCGACCACCCGCAGGTATTGGCCTTCACGAAGCTTCTGTACGCCACGCTTGACGGTCTCCACGTCGAGACCGACCCGGGTCGAGAGCTCCATCGGAGAGATCTGCAAGAGCGCCGCCCCCTTTCCCTCGGGCTGCGTCTGCTGCGCGAGCTTGAGCAACGCATTTACAATCTTCGATTGATTGTCGCGCAGCATCATGATTTCGATCTGGTCTTCGGCGTCGCGAAGCCGTCGCACCAGTTGCTGCACGATTCGCGAGGCTACCGAACGGTTGTTCTCCAGGAGGCTCTGGAACGTAGCGTGATCGAGAGCAAGCGCCGCGCCGTCGGAAAGAGCAATCGCGGTGGACGACCGCGCCGCACCGACCAACAAGGCCGATTCGCCGAACAGATCGCCCGGTCGCAGAACCATCAAGCTACGCTCGACGGCACGCACACGCTTGATCAGACGAACGCGCCCTTCCTGCAGCAGGAAGGCCTCGGTGCCGAAATCCCCTTCGCGGAAGATGACCTGGCCCGACGTAAACCGCTTTCCAAAGCGCTGGAGTAGTCGCTCCCGTTCGCCGAAGTCCTCCATGTGCGGACGCAGCCTAGCATCATCCGCTCGCGCGCTGCCACGATCACGCCCGGCTCACTCCGTGCTGTCCACCAGAGATTCGGCCATGTTTGCGAATGCCATCGTGTTCGGCGCCGGAGGCGCCGCGGGGGTGGGGCCCCATTCCGAACTTGCTCCGGAGGGCGCGGGGGCGGAGCCCCCGATAACCAAGAGAGAGTGCCGTTCGGCACTCGGGTGATTCGGCGGCGTGATGTCCGGAGGCCGCACGTATATTGGCTCGAGCGCGTCGAGGTCATCGCGACCCTCGCGCTCGAGCCGGGCGGCCGCGACACGCGCCACGACGGCTGCGTCAGGCAAGTCCGTTTCGAGACTTCGATGTATCTCGATGGCGGGCGTGGTCCTGTCTACCTGGGCAGCGACTTCCCCGACGACCATGATCCGGCGTTCCGCAAGGAGCTCCCACACCGCGCCGATCCCTTCCAACCGCAGGTGACCCGGTCCGGCGAGCTTCGCGCCGTCAGCCGCGTAGGCGGCCCAGAAGACCTCTTCTTTTCGGGCATCGAGGAGCGCGACCACCGCCGCCCCCTCTGCCGATGCCGAATCCCAAGGGCCGGCGAAAGCAGCGGCCGCCATCGCCTCGAGGGATCCCACTCCGATGATCGGTCGATCGAGGGCAAGGGCAATGCCTTTTGCGGTCGCAAGGCCGACACGCAATCCGGTGAACGATCCCGGTCCCACACACGAGGCAATCAGGTCGATCTGCGTCTTGTTCCAGCCGGCCGTGGCCAACGCTCGGTCGATGAGCCCGATCAACGCTTCCGCATGCCGGGCGGGATCGACATTGTACTCGCGCGCCAGGCAGGTACCGTCCTCCCAGAGGACCACGCTCGCTCGATGGGTCGAAGTATCGATCGAAAGAGCACGCATTGGCTCGGGAAGCTACCATGGGACCGGTGGAAGAGCTGGACGACCGCGAAGGACTCACCCCCGAACCCGGAACTTTCGTCAAGGTGGACGCCAATCGCGTGCGGCTGCTGCGCGATGGCCGGCAAGCTTTCCCGGCCATGCTCGAGGCGATCTCGGCGGCCAAAAGCGAGATTCTTTTCGAGATGTACTGGTTTCAGGGCGATCGCGCGGGCCACATGTTTCGCGACGCGCTGACCGCCAAAGCACGTGAAGGGGTCGGTGTCCGGGTCAGCTACGATGCAGTCGGCAGCATCGGGCTACCATCCTCCTTGTGGGCGCCGCTGATCGAGGCTGGCGGTCAGGTGTACGAGTTCGGCCCCCTCGCGCCCTTCACGGTGCGTTTTCGTCTGGGCAAGCTGAACTTTCGCGACCATCGCAAGGTCCTCGTCGTCGACGCCAAGACGGCTTTCACCGGCGGCATGAACATCGGTGACCAGTGGCTGACGCGAGAGGACGGCGGCGAAGATTGGCGCGACGATGCCATCGAAGTGCGCGGGCCGGCGGCGGAAGATTTGCGCACGCTCTTCTTCGAAACGTGGCGCCGCACCGGCCGGGTGATTCCGCGCGACGTCGGCCGGCTGTCGCGCAAGGTGTCGGGGCGGGTGATGGTGCTCACCAATACGCACGGGCGACAACGCGGGATTCGGCACGCCTATCTCACGGGGATCCGAAGTGCGAAGAGCCGCATCGATATCTGCAATCCGTATTTTTTGCCGGGCCCCATTTTTCTCTCCGCGCTCTACGCGGCTCAAAAACGTGGCGTCGAGGTCCGCATCTTGATTCCGGGGTTGAGCGA
>DASWDH010000024.1:0-3354 GCA_036395495.1 Polyangiaceae bacterium | reverse complement strand
CGTGGCCCCGGAAATTCCAGGGGCGCGTGTCCGGCAAGTCGAGACGTTGACCCGCCGCCGCTCGTATCTGTTCTTTCACCAGGTCGACGCCAGTCGTCATCTCGGTCACCGGATGCTCGACCTGAACCCTGGTGTTCATCTCCATGAAGTAAAGCTCGCCCTGTTCATCCATCAAGAACTCGAGGGTGCCGAGGGTGGTGTACTTCGTGGCGGCGATGGCCTTGCGGATGAGGTCTCCCATCTGGGCCCGCTTCTTCGGCGTCATGGCCGGGCTCGGCGCCTCCTCCATGACCTTTTGATGGCGGCGTTGAAGCGAGCACTCGCGCTCACCGAGCGTCCAGACGCCACCATGCTGATCGGCCAGCACCTGAAACTCGATGTGGCGCGGCGTCTCCACGAATTTCTCGAGGTAAACGTCCGGATTGCGGAAACCGGTCATCGCCTCGGCCGTGGCGGACTCGAAGGCGCGCGATAGCTCGTCCGCCTCGCGGACGACGCGCATCCCCCGTCCCCCGCCTCCCCCGGACGCTTTGAGAATGACCGGAAATCCGATGCGCTTCGCTTCGACGAGGGCTTGAGCGGCGTCCTTGAGGACGCCGGTTCCGGGAAGAAGCGGCAGCCCGTGGCGTTTGGCCTCGGCGCGCGCGCTCACTTTGTCGCCCCACAAGCGCATCGCGGCTGCGGTCGGCCCGATGAAGGTGAGACCACACTTCGCGCAGAGCTCGGCGAAATGGGCATTCTCCGACAGAAACCCGTACCCGGGGTGGATCGAATCGGCGCCGGTCACTTCCGCGGCGCTGATGATGGAGGGAATGTTGAGGTAACTCCGCGCGGGGGGCGCCGGTCCGACGCAGACAGCTTCGTCGGCGAACCGGACGTGCAGCGCCTGCGCATCGACATCGGAGTGAATCGCGACCGTGCCGATTCCCATCTCGTGAGCCGCACGAAGGATGCGGACCGCGATCTCTCCCCGGTTCGCGATGAGTATTTTGCGAAACATGTCGACCGAGCGCGCTCAGGCCTTTTTGACTTTGAACAGCCGCTGGCCGAACTCGACCGGGCTACCGGTGTCGACCAGGCATTCGAGGATGGTACCGGCGAACTCCGCCTCGATCTCGTTCATCAGCTTCATCGCCTCGACGATGCAAAGCGCCTGACCGGGGCGGATGTTGCTCCCCACATCGACGAACGCCGCCGCTTCCGGCGAAGGAGCGCGGTAAAAAGTCCCCACGAACGGCGATGTGACATACGCGATGTTGCCTTCCGAAACTTTGCCCGCTTCGGGAACCATGCTCGTGCCGGCGTCGCCCGGATGGTTGACGAGCGACAGATTGGGACCGGCCATCGTCGCGACCGACACGACGGGCTGGCCCCGTTTCAGATGGACTCGGATCTTCTCGTCCTCGAATTCGAACTCCGAAATGTCCCGCTCCTCCAGCACCTTGAGGAGCCCCTCGAGCTGCTTCAAATCGATGTTCACCGGGGCTGACTCCATCCTTCGTTGGTGGCTCGGCAACCTACGCGAGCTTGACGCTTCAATCTAGTGCCGTTTGCCGCACATGCGCGCCGATCGGCGGGACAAGCCCTTCAACGCTTTGCGTCAAGATGGTCCAAGAGCCCGCGGAGCGCCAAAAGATACGAGTTGGCACCGAATCCAGCGACCTTGCCGATGCAAGCTGGAGCCAGCTTCGACTCGTGGCGATACGCTTCGCGAGCCTCGGGGTTCGAAAGGTGAACCTCGACGGCGGGCAAGCCGATCGCCCGCAGCGCATCGTAGAGCGCGAGCGACGTGTGCGTGTAGGCGCCCGCATTGATGAGCAATCCGGCGAATCCGGAAGCGCGCGCGGCCCCGAGCCAGTCGCACAGCTCGCCTTCGTGATTCGATTGCCGGCACTCGACGGTCGCACCCCGTTCGCGCGCGTACACGTCGAGTCGGGCGTGGATCTCGGCGAGCGTTTCCGTACCATAGATCGACGGCTCGCGCGTGCCCAAGAGCTGCAAGTTAGGGCCCGAGAGTACGAGGATCGTCGTTCCCTGCATCACCGCCTCGGGTTACGAGAGCTGCTCGAGCAGCTTGGGGGCGGCGGTTCGCATGAGATAACGGCCCTTGCCGAAGTTGCCCTCCGGCGTGAGCGTCAACGCCAGGAAGTATTCGTCGTTGAGGATGCGGATAATCGTGGTGACCTTGTCCGACTGGATCGCCACCTCGCGTGGTCCGCCCGCTTCGAGGCTCTCGGTGGCACGCTGAATCGATTTCAAAATGACGCTGTATTCCGCCCCCACGGCGTTGATGTCCATCGAATCGCCTTTGACATAGCTGTCGACGGCGATGCCTTCGAAGTCCATGAGGATGCCGGCAATCCCGCCGTCGGTACCTTCGACCACGTCCCGAATTGCCTCTTTGAACATGATTTTTCCAGAGGTTAGCGGCCCGCCTCCCGCAGCGTCAAGCTCGCTTCTGCCTCTCGGACCGTTCAAGGGAACAGGGAGGCGGGGAGGCGGTGAATTTTGTGCTTCTTGCTCGTACTTACGACTGCAAAGGTCGAGATTCCAAGCCTTTACGATGGGCGTATTGGCGAACCCAAAACCAAAATCTCCCCGCCTCCCCGCCTCCCAGTAAAATCCACCCTCTCAGCAGGCAACCATGAGGAGAGGCTTGCAGCCGGCTCAAGGTTGGGTGATGCCCGCACCCGCCGTTACCCGCCGATCCGGGTGCACCGGCGTTCGCGTTTTTGAACGCCGCGCTGCTTGACCCCCCTCGCAGCGAACGGCTACCTTCGCGCGCTGTCACGCCCACTTTCTCGAACGAGACAGGAGCCCAATCACCCGCATGCGCGCGCGAGCCGGGGACCCTCCCCGCACGATGCCTCAGAAAATTCTCGCCGGCCGATGCGCAGACGCGCAGCTGCGCGGCGATTTGGTAGAGGTCAAGGTCGACCAGGTCATCCTGTCACGCGCTCCCACCCGCGCATTTGCCGAGGCCATGGCTCTCGGGCTGAAAAAAACCCCGGTCGAGCTCGCGGTGGCCTACGACGGCACCTGCGTCACCGATGCGGCCACCCATGCCGCTCTGACCGCGCGCGCTCCGGGGTCGGTCGCGCCGGAAATGTCACAGGCGGGCATCCTCATTGCTCGCCCCGGCATCGGCTTTCCCGCTCCGGTGCATCTGGAACGCTTCGGTTCGCCCGCTCGGTTGGCGGTCACCGACGACCCGAGACTCGCCTCGGTGGGAGGTGCGGGAATGCTGACGCAGGTCGTCTCCCCCGGTCAGCTGGGGCAGGCGCTCGCGCTCGGAACGGTGTCGCTCCGGCCACCGCGCACCGTGCAGATCCTGCTTTCGGGGCGGATGCGTCC
>DASWDH010000023.1:0-12966 GCA_036395495.1 Polyangiaceae bacterium | reverse complement strand
GAAGGCGCCACCACCGACGTGGTCAGCCGAACCGCCGATTTGCGCGGCCGGCTCAGCGCAGCGCTCGACGCAGCGATGGAGGGGGGCGGTACGGCAGACACCCCGGCTGGGCTCGGCCGTTTGTTACGCGAAGCGGGCGCTCCCATCGACGGCAGCGTCCTCCCACCGGTGCTGCGCCGCCTCTCGCCCGCCGCACGCAGGATTCGCAAAGCGCTTTGGACCGCGATCGTGGCCGGCCCATTTCTGTTGCTCGCGGCCGTGGCGGCGCTCGTTGCCTTCGGCTTCGGCGCGCAGGGCGGGTGGCTCCTCGTCGCGGGGGTCACACCGCTGGCGGTTTTGGCGCTAGCGCTGTGGGTCCAGGAGCGGTTCGACGCGAGGCGTCCGGACCCGCTGGCGCGAGATCCACGACCTCTACGCGACGGGCAAGTCTCTCGGGTTCGCACCGAAGAAGATCATGTGGCGCAAAATGCACTCACCCATTGTGCGCTGGTGAAACCGGGACTCCTCCGCACTTTTTTCCTTCGATTTGCGTTCTGGGCCATCGGAATACGCGTTCGCTTGGTGGATCGATACGAAGGCTCGCTGGGGGGCATCGCGAGCATCCATTTCGGCCGCTGGATGTTGCTCGACAAGAAACGAAAACGAAAACGACTTCTCTTCTTGAGCGACTACGATGGCAGCTGGGAAAGCTACCTCGGTGAGTTCGTGGATCGTGCAGCGGCAGGCCTTTCGGCGATCTGGAGCAACACCGAAGGATTTCCGGAGACCTGTTTTTTGGTCGGGGCGGGGGCAAAGCACGAACAGCAATTCAAAGAGTGGACCCGCCTGCGCCAAATCAAGACCCCTGTCTGGTACAGCGCCTACCCGGAGTTGACGCTTGCGAACATCCAACACGGCCTCGACATCGCCCACGGGATCTCTCGTCAGGGGACGCCGGAGGAAGACCGAGCGTGGTTGGCCCTGCTTTGACGGAACGCGCCATGGACCGCATCGAATTCGACGACATTCAGGGACTCATCATTCGTGGTTACAAAGAGCTCCCCTTCGCCCGTTTCTTGCTCCTCGAAATGAGCGATGTGGCGGCTGCACGAGGCTGGCTCGCTCGTGTTCGAGTGACGCCCGCCTCCGATCGCGATCACGAAACGGCCACTAACCTCGCATTCACCTCCGACGGGCTCGGCGCACTCGGCTTGCCTGGCGGCGAGCTCGACGCGTTCTCACTCGAATTCCGCGAGGGCATGTCCAAGAGCGCGCAGCGTAACCGGGCTCTCGGCGATCTCGACCGCCAGGCGCCCGAAAGTTGGATCTGGGGTAGGCCCACGGACTCGATTCATGCGGTGCTCCTTCTTTACGCCAGGACGGCGACGCAGCTGCAGGCGCTCGACGAAGCGGCGAACGCGGAGATCGACGCCGCGAAAATACGCGTGGCTAGGCGCCTCGAAACGCACACCCTCAGCGATGGTGACGGCTTTCGAAAATATTGGTTCCGGGAACACTTCGGATTTCGCGACGGCGTCGCGCAGCCTCGGCTCGCGCTGCATCCCGCCACGGCCGAGGAGCTTCGGCGCGGGATCGCGCAGGCATCGCAAGCGGAGAACCTCGTGCGGGCGGGCGAATTCGTGTTCGGCTATCCCAACGAGTACGGAGGCCTACCGGACGGCGGCGGTCCCGATGCCCTCGCCAAAAACGGCAGCTTTCTCGTGTTTCGTCAGCTCGAGCAGGACGTTTTCGGGTTTTGGCAGTTCATTCGCGAGAAGGCGCGTCAGCTCGACTGCGATCCGATTTTTCTCGCTTCGAAAATGGTGGGTCGCTGGCCGAACGGCGCTCCACTCGTCAAGGCGGCGCGCACCGAAACCGCCGGCCTCGAGCAATTCGACGCCTTCGGTTACCGGGATGACCCGAAGGGGCACGCCTGCCCGGCGAGCTCGCACGTCCGCCGGGCCAATCCCCGAGATGGGCTCTTCGCCGACCCGAGCGAATCACTGAGGATCAGCAATCGTCACCGGCTGGTGCGGCGCGGTCGTCCCTACGGCGAGCCGATCGACTCCCCGCTCGACCCTTCGTCCTTCTTGCCCAACCTCGACGCGCTCGAGGCCTCCAAGCCGAAGACGGAGAGGGGCCTCCATTTTCTTTGTTTCAATACGAACATTCGGCGGCAGTTCGAGTTCGTTCAGCAGACTTGGGCCAATAACCCGAAGTTCGCCGAACAGCACAACGGGCCCGACCCCATCATCGGACCGAACGATGGCGGAGAGTTCCAGCTGCCGGGTGACCCGGCACGAAGACGGGTCACTCCGCTCAAGTCCTTCGTGCGAGGCCGCGGGGGCGGATACTTCTTCATGCCCGGTTTGCGCGCCCTCTCCAGGTTGGCCGGAGTGAGGCAATAGGACGGTCGAGATCGACTACGATGAAGTCCGAAGGTCCGCACACGTCGGCGTCGTTGCCGCCTCTCGCGCAGGGCGAACGGCGCCGGGTGACGATCTGGATGGCCGACCTCTGCGGCTACACCGCCTTGAACGAGGTGTTCGATCCGGAGGAGGTCGAAGCGGTGATGGACCGTTTCGAAGGTGAGGCGACGCGCGTCGTCCACGAGCACGGCGGGGTCGTCAATCAATTCGTGGGCGACGAGGTGGTTGCCCTGTTCGGCGTTCCGACGGCGCACGAAGACGACCCTCAGCGCGCCGTCAGTAGCGCGCTCGAGCTGCATCGGTACGTGCGCGAACTCGGCAACGAGCTCGAGCCGAAGTTACGGCGAGCGTTGCGACTGCACACCGGTGTGCACTCCGGTCTCGTGCTCGCGAGGGCGCGCGACCCGCGCCATGGGCTCTACAGCTTGCGCGGCGACACCATCAACGTTGCCGCCCGGCTTCGCTCCCTCGCTCGTCCCGACGAGCTCTTGGCCAGCGAATCGACGCAACGGCACATTGCTCCTTTCTATTCGAGCGAGCGACTCGATTCGTTCGTCCTGCGCGGTCGCGCCGCGCCGGTGACTGCGTACCGGGTTCTCGCCCCGACCAGCACCTCGACCGCTTTCGAAGCGGCCCAAGCCTCGGGGCTCGTGCCGCTGGCGGGGCGCGCGCGCGAGCTTTCCGTGCTGATGGAATGCTACGAGCGGGCGCGAGCAGGTCATGGGCAGCTCGTCACGCTCGCGGGGCATGCCGGCGTTGGCAAAAGCCGGCTGCTCCACGAATTCCGGCAGCGCATCGACGACACGGCGACGGTGTTCCACACGCGTTGTGAAGCGTACGGCAAGGTCACGCCGTTCCAGGCTTTCTTGCGTCCCGTGCGCCAGGCGCTCGGGCTCGCCGAAGCTCGGGCTGGTCAGATGCCCGCGGCTCATCTGCGGGAGAGCCTCGATGCGCTCGATCTTGCCCGCTACTTCGACGTTTTTGCGTCGCTCTTGGGAGTGAGCAGCGACGTGACTCCGTCGGTCCGCGGCGAGCAACTGCGCGACCTCCTCTTGCGTGCTCTCGTCGATCTATTTCTGGCTGTCGCAAGTCGGAAACCCACCGTGTTACTCATGGAAGATTGGCATTTCGCCGACGAGGGCTCGGGGACGGCGACGGTGCATCTAGCCCGATCCATTGCCGAGCACCGCATCCTGGTGGCCGTCAGTCATCGCCCGATCGATGCCATTCCCTGGGGCGCGTCGCGCACCGCGGCCATCGAGCTCTGCCCACTCGCGCCCGAAGAGACGGCGGAGCTTGCTGCTTCGCTACTCGGCAGCGGATTACCTGACTGGCTCGTCAACGCCATTCACGACCATACCGGCGGCAACGCGTTCTTCGTCGAGCAGGTGTGCCGCGCGTTCGGTGACGCCAAGTGGAATTGGAGCGAATCGCTGCAGATTGGCATCGGCGAGCGCGGTGGGCAATTGCCCATTCCCGACACGGTGCACGCGGTGTTGCGTGCCCGGATCGACTCTCTTCATCCCTGGGATGCCGAGATCTTGCGATTCGCGTCGGTGCTGGGGGCGGAGTTTCCGCTCTCTCGGCTGCGGTTGCTCGTCGAAGGTTCGCCGGAAGAAGACGTGGATTTGATGCAATGCATGCGACGTCTGGCCGCCGCGGACCTCGTGCATCCCAGCGAACCGGGGGAGGCCGACGTTCACCAATTCAAGCACGTCATCACCCAAGAAGTCGCCTACGAGACGCTTCTCAGGCAGAGGCGCCGCGAGCTGCATGCGCGCGCAGCACGAGCCATCGAGCAGTCGAGTGCCGATGCGCTCGACGAGCATTGCGAGGCACTCGCGTATCACTACGAGGCCGGTGACGAATTCGGGCGTGCTGCCGATTTCGCCGAGCGCGCGGGCGACAAGGCGGCGCGCACCTTCTCCTTGGAGGAGGCCCGGCAACGCTATCGCCAATCGGTCGCTTGTTTGGATCGGCTCGTATCCACGCCCGAGCGCGTACAAAAGCGGGTCGACGTCGGGCTGAAGTGGGCAGCGGCCTGTATGTTCAAGCCGGCGCCCGAGCATCTCGAGGTGTTGAAAGATTCGCTCGAACAAGCGCGACGGATCGGCTATGGCCGGGGGGCGGCGTATACCCTTTGCTGGCTCGGCTGCATCGAATACGCGCTCGGCAATCAGGGAACTGCGATCGCTCAATTCGCCGAGTGCTTGCCGCTGGCCGAGCAGCTCGGGGATGATCGGCTGGTCGCGCAGCTCCACGTCAACCTCGGGCAGAGTTACGCCGCGGCGACGCAATACGACAAGGCGCTGGAGCATTTGACGGAGGGGCTCGATCGCAAGGACCGCGTTCCCAGCGTCAGGCCGGGGGCGCGTGAGCCTGCGCGCGCGGCATCCTCGGGCATCGGCCGCGCTTACGCCGTCGGCTATCTCGGGCTCGTGTACGGCGAGCTCGGCCGATTCGAGGAGGCGTACTCCTATTTGGACGAGGCGCTGTCGATGGTGCGGGCGGCGCGAAGCCGGGCACTCGAGGGTTCCATTCTGACGCAGCTCGGCATGGTGCAGCTCTGGCAAGGGGCATGGGACGCGTCCCGCGAGACGGCCGCTTTGATGCAGGGCACCGCCGAACGGGTTCACGGGCCGTACATCCTCGCCATGAGCAAGACCGTGAGCGGCTACGCCAAGTTCATGAGCGGCGAAGAAGAGGAAGGGCTCGAGCTGCTGCAAGTGGCGACCGATTGGCTCGAGTCGACCCGTATTGGGCTGACGCTGTCGTGGAACCACGCGTGTTTGGCGGAAGCCCTCGCCCTGTCTGACCGTGCGGAAGACGCGACGCAGCACGCCCGCCGTGCGCTCGAGCGTCGCGCGGCCAGCGACTTGCTGGGAGAGGCGCCGGCTCACCGCGCCCTCGGCGTTCTCGAAGGAAACGCGGTCGGAAGCTGGCCGGTGGCTTTCGAGCACTTCGGCCGCGCGCTGGCCGCCTCACACCGAAAAGGCTCCCCCCGCGAGGCCGCGATCACGCAGTTTCGCGGCGCCGTCGTCGCCCTCCGTTTCAAGCAGTTCGACCTCGCCGCGAATTGGCTGCGAGACGCCTTCACCCAGTTCGCAGCAATGAAGATGGATTCGTACAGTACCCAGGCCCGTTCCCTCGCGAGCAAAGTGCCGGGCGAAATACTCGACGGTTGGGCAGACTGAAGCAGTGCGGCCCTCGCTGATGGCCGCGTCGAGCCTCGTTCCCCTCGGCGTGGCGCCGTTCGATCCGCCAGAGTCCGCGCCAGGCTGACGCCGCGAAAAGCGGAATGCGCCGTGTTCGAAAGATCTGCGGCCGAGCGTCGGAGAATAGCCTCTTGAGGCGCTCGTGGCAGAGCGCGCTCTCGAGATCGAGTTATGAAGGAGATTGCCTCAAAAGAAATGGTGAGCCGCATCAGCGTCGTCAGCAGGTCGAGTACGTTCGTCGGCGCGGGGTCTCCTATCGCGTTTCGTGCGCCCTCTCGCGAGTTGCACGCTCCTCGCTTCGGTTGCGAATCGAAGAGGGCCAACCGGAGAAGGTCCGGTGCGTGGGCGTGCGCGCGCTCTCATCGCCTCTGGCGCACCCGATCTAGGCTGGCGCCGTTCACCACGAGGTTCGTGCCGCATCCAGACGGGCACTGGGTCAAGACCAGGGTCGGTCAAATAGGCAAGTAGCAGATTCGATTTGTCCACTCTTCCGATTCCGTAGCGTGCCAGATCAAGAGAAGTTCGTCCGCCACGGTGACAGGAGGAAGATGCTGCGGAACCACGAGCAAACCTGGGCTCGTCCCAGTCGCGATGAACCTCGAGAAGTGTTCTGGCATGGTCGACTGATCGTGCGTTACGAGAAGCCGAGCCTCGCGAGCGGCAAGTGCAAGCACGTCAGCGTCGGTCAGACCGGCGATCCGGGCGGTTGATGCCGAGTGGAACTCCACCGCGGGCTCGCGACGGATCACCGCCAAAAGAATGATCTGATTCAAGTCTGCGTCCGCCTGAAAGCGAATCTTCACGACGGCCGTTTGGCCGCAGCGAGCTTCGCGTAGAACGCCGGATCTTCCTTCCGGGACTTCTCGCGAGCGGCCTCGAAGTTGCTTCGGCGCCCAGCCAGGTATCGGTCGATCTCGTCCCGGTGGGCCAAGTAGAAGGCGATCGCACCGTAAACTTGTTCGAGCATGAGGGTTGGAAATGACTGGGCGATGCTCTCGGGTGTCTGGCCGTTCCAAAACGCGTACACAACGGAGTCCAGCGACACTCGAGTGCCCTCGACCCAGTACGCTTCGTCTCGTCGCTCGACGTAGGGTGTTCCGTTCGTTGCTTCGAGCCGCATGTAAGAGAGTCTAACCGATGGTTTGCCGCGCAGCCAACCGGCCAAGCTACCGGGCGCGGGACCCATACAGTGCCATTAGATTAGGCGGCGCGGGGCGTAGTCGAAACAAGCACTCTTTCGGTCACCGACTCAACTCGGTGTCGAGGTCGGCCGCGCCAGTGGCGGCGGTCGGAGCGCTTTGCGGGTGGATGCACGGGCAGCGATTGGGGAGTCGCTTCCGACGGTTCTGGGGAAGGCGATTTCGAACCCGACGCAGCGATCTACAAAGTTTTCGACCGGTGCGCCTGGGAGGATGCGTGACCGCAACTCGGGTCGATGATTTCTGCAACACCGTGCGGGTCAGACGTAACTGCTGGAAGCATGAGCGGCAACTCCATCGCAAACGGCGGTGTTCCATGTTTTTCTTGGTGTGTTGACAGGTGATGCGCTTGCATTACACCGACGGTCTCGCCGTACGTGCCATCTCCCGCCGTCTCGGCATTGCTCGCAACACTGTGCGACCGATCCTCGGCTGCCGCCCGCGCAGGGCGCGAGACCCGAGACGAACCAGCGCGTGAGCGGTAGTCGCACGATCTCTTAGGACCACTTGGAAGACCTCCGGAAGCACGAGCCGAGGCAAGCGGGCAGACGTCGGCGCCCACGGTTCGAACGCATGGCCAATGATCAACTGACGGCAAAGCATCCGTAGGGAGGATCGATAGTGGCGAACCTACCTTCGATGGCGCAAAAATGAATGGCCAAGAATGCCGCAAATATACATCGCGCGAACATGTCGTTTCGGCGATATTCACAACGTGCATAAAGGTGCGACTCAGGGCCATGGTCGCCGAAGCCCGCCGCGACTATTGAACAAAGAGCCAGTCCATAGGCGCTCTCCCATGCACATGACGATGAACACCGCCTCGCGAGTTGCCGTTTTTTCGATTGGGCTTCTGATGTCGTGCTCGGGCGACGGCCCTTCGAGCGCGACCGAACCCGCCGGCGGCGCATCCGGATCGGCGGCCTCGGATGGCGGCAACGCCACGAGCGGCTCGAGCACAAGCGCCGGCACCGGCGGCACGACGGGGTCGGGAGGGGCGGGCGGAAGCGCAGTCGAAGCCCCGGGCATCCAATATTTCGGACGCTGGGACATGAGCGATCCGGCCAATCCGAGCGGCAGCTGGGGCCCCATCGGTGTCAAGGCGAAGTTCGAGGGCACGAGCGTCCGGATCAAGTTGAACGATCCGATGAACACGTTCACGTACAGCATCGATGGCGGCGAGATGAAGACACTGCCGGCCTCGGCCCAGGCGGAGCGCTCCATTGCGAGCGGATTGGTCGATGGAATGCACACTCTCGAATTCTTTCGGCGGAGCGAAGGGGGATACGGCAAGACCGTCATCGGCGGTCTCCTCCTCGATCCGGGAAAACACCTGCTCGCTCCCAATGCGAGGCCGCCGCGCAAGATCGAGGTCGTCGGAGACTCCATCAGCGCCGGGTATGCCGACGAGGGCATGAACCCCAGCACGCCCCAGAACGAGAACGGTTACATGGCCTACGGCCCGCAGCTCGCTCGGATGCTCGATGCCGAATGGTCGGTCATCGCCCACTCCGGCCAAGGGATGTACCGCAACTTGTGCGAGCAGCTGCCTCCGATGTCCTTGCACATGCCGGACGAGTTCAAGATGACCCATCATCCCTTCGCCGGCGGTGGCCACTGGGATTTCGGAAAATGGAAGCCCGACGTGCTCATCGTCACGCTGGGGACGAACGATTTTGCAGACTACCCAGCGGGCAGCTGTACGCCGCCGAACGACGCCGCCTTCATCGACGCGTACAAGAATTTTCTGACTTTCGCGCGCAGTCAATATATGGACGCGCATATTTTCGCCGTCGGCACCTTCGTCGCGCTCGTGTCGAACCCGTTCGGTAAGTGCAATGCGGATATCTGCAACGCGGTCGCCATGCTGAATGACAAGAAGATGCACTGCGTCGATCCGAGCTCGCCGATCATGTGGCTCACTGGTCCGGGTGACTACGTCGGCGATTGGACGCACCCGACGGTGGCAGCCCACACGAAGATTGCAACGCGTCTGCGCGACATCATCCGACCGATTTTGGGGTGGTGAGTCAGAAGCTTTCGAGCTCACTCCGGTTCCACCCACGTGGGGCGGAACATGATGGCGATGCGGGGATCGGCGTGGGCGACTTTCGGAACCGAGTGCTGGTAGGTCCGCTGGCAGCTGCCCCCCATGACGATGAGATCGCCCCAGCCGATCGAGAAGGCGTGCGAGCGTCCGCCACCGTACGCTCGAAGGAGAAACCGACGCGCGCGCCAACCGAGACGGTTGCCACGATCGCTTCGGGCAGCCGGCGGGCGACGTAGTCGCCGTGCCAGGCTACGCTATCACGCCCGTCCCGGTAGAGGGCCAAGCTGATGCGATTGAAGTCGGTGGCGTAATGTACATTGAGCGCTCGGCGCATCCGCTCGAGAACCGGATGAGGACTTCGGCCGGGGGGGAGCTCGGCGTAGAGACGTGGCACGTCCACCATGCGATCGTACATTTCGCGCTCTTCCGAGCGCCAAGCCGTCTCTTCGAGCAGGATGTCGAAGAGTTGAGCGTGGCCGCTGAGCCAACCGGGCGCCAGGTCCACCCATGCGCCGAGATCGAACGTCAGGTGGCGCAGTGAAGCAAACGATTGATCGCAGCGTGGTTCCTCTTGCCCGAAAAGAGATAGCTGCTGGCCGGTCTGCACATTGCAAGCCTACCTCACACACCCATCAATGAGCGAACCGCACCGCGTAGATCGGCGGCAGGTGCGTCGATAAGCAAATCCACTCGTTTCCTGCATCGTCGGTGACCCACAGCGACCCGGTGGTGCTGCCAAACGCGAGACGGCGGCCGCCCTCATCCACATCGAACGCGTGCCGGTAGGTAAGGTCGTAGGCGTGCGTCTGAGGCAGGCCGTTCGTGAGCAGCTCCCACGTTTTGCCCCCATCGCGCGTGCGTTCGACCACCACCTTGGCGTCGACGGGCACCCGCCGTTCGTCCTTTTGCGCGGGGACGAGCCATGCCGTATCGGGGTCATTGGGATCGACGGCGACCGCGAAACCAAATCCCGATGGGTTGATCGTCTCCACTTCGTGCCAGTTGCGTCCGCCGTCGTCCGAGCGAAACACGCCGTTGTGGTGCTGTGCCCAGAATCGATCGGGGTTGGCTCGACATTGCACGATCCGATGAGGATCTTGAATGACCGGATCATGGCGGCGCGGCGGCGGCATGTATTCGGCAAACATGCCGTTGCTCGAGACCTCCCACGTCTCTCCGCCATCGCTCGAACGCCAGACACCTCCGCAGGAAACGCCCACGCTGAGGGTCCGCGGGTCGCCCGGATGGAGGCAGATCGAGTGGATCCCCGGAAGCTCAGCGCCGCCGCCGAACCACTCCTTGCGCTTGGGATGATCCCACAGTCCGCGGACCAGTGTCCACGAGGCACCGCGATCGGAAGAACGGAAAAGTCCGCCGCCGATGGTGCCACACCAGAGCTCGCCTCCTCTGTCCGCTTCGAGGGACCAGATTTGCTCGACACGCCAGGGCCAAGGCTTTCCGTCGGGCAATTGGTCCAACTCTCCTTCGGGCTGTTTGGGAAAGCTCGGTGCGGTCAATTCTTCCCAGGTCTCGCCGGAGTTTTTCGAACGGCGGAGCTTGACGCCGAAATGTCCCAATCCAAGCGCCGCGTAGATCGCTCCGTCCGTCGGATCGTGAAACGCGAGCGACACCGCATCGCCGAGAAACGACACACGCTGAATGTCCCAACCGGCCGAGCCCCCGCGCCCGAACGAAAAGAGCCCCTTGCGGGTCGAGACGAGGAGTCGATCGGCCACCGTCATCCTCCTGAGAGCGCCTGCATGACGTAGACTTCGGTGTCCTCTTCCGTCACGTCGGCGAGATTGTCGCGGTCGCTCGCCTGCTCTTCGCCGACGAAAACCACGACGTGGCGTCGGAGCTTGGCCTGCTCGTCGAAGACATAGGGCCGTACGAGCGGATGACGCGCGAAGTACGCCTCGAGAGCATCCCGCACGGTCGCGCCCGGCACGGTTTCGGCGGGACAATCCACGTGGCGCCCTAGATGCGAAGTGAAAGAGATTCGCGGCACGGCAGACGAGATTAGCATTAGTGCGTCAAATTCTCGCTACCAGATCGTTGCGTCGGAGTAGCCATGCCCCACGAAACGACTGACCGGACAGGCGGAACACGCTTTCGGCAACGCGGAAGTGGCGACCCTCGCGGCCAGTGGCCTCTGAAACGCTGTTCCGGCCTCGCCGTAATGTACCTGGCCGACGCGCGGCAATTGCCGATCTAACATACTGCGTCTTGGCCAGCCGCAATCCTCGCGCGGGAGAAGGCCCCGAACTGCCCGCGGGTCCACGTGCTAAGAGCCGATGCGGGTAGGCTTCATGACAATGGTGCGTACCAGGTCCGTCGTGCTCATCGCGGCACTGCTCGCATGCCCCGCTCGCGACGGTACACGGGGCGAACTCGAAACGCACCAAGTGGGCACGTCGATCACGCCCGAAGCGGCCCCGCCGCCGCGAGGTGCATCGTCCAAGCTCGCGCCATTGACGGCCGGCGTTTGGCTCGAGCCTCTGCCGATGCCGCCGGGACATGCCGCGTTCGTATCGGTTCCGCTGGGAGCAACGGAACCACGTCCGGTCATGGTCGGAATGCACGGCGCGGGCGATCGTCCCGAATGGGCGTGCGGCGGATATCGCGCGGCGACCGACGCGTTCCCGTTCATTATCTGCCCCCGCGGATTTCCACAGGGCCCCTCTGCTCCCGACAAGTTTTTTACCCCCGGAGCGGAGCGGATGGCGGAAGACATCACCAGCGCCCTCGCGGCGCTTCGCGCGCGCTTCGGCCCTTACGTCGCCGAGGGCCCGCTTCTCTACGCTGGGTTTTCGCTAGGAGCGATCCACGGCGCGAAACTTTTGGCCGCCCACGCGAGCACCTTCCCCGTGGCTCTCTTGATCGAGGGGGGCTACACCGAAATTACGCCGGCGCTCGCTGCTCGTTACGCCGAGCAGGGCGGAAAGCGAGTGATGCTCGGGTGTGGGCAAGCCGCTTGCCGGCCGAGCTTTCAGGCTGCGGAGCGCGCGCTCCGGCGAGCCGGTATCGAAGTCATGCTCCTCGATGCGGGCACGGGCCGACACAACCTCGACGGGCCGATGATGCGAGCTCTCCGCGACGCCTGGCCCCAACTCGTCGCCGGCGATCCGCGCTGGGAGGGCCTTCGACCCGCGCCATGAGCTTATCATTACTGCGTCAGATCTTTGGCCATGACAGATCACGATCGGCAATTGCCGCGCGTCGGCCAGGTAAATTACGGCGAGGCCGTCGGAACAGCGTTTCAGAAGCCACTGCCGCGAGGCGTCGCCACTGCCGCGTTGCCGAGCGCATGTTCCGCCTGCCCGGTCAGTCGTTTCTTGGGGCATGGCTACTCCGACGCAACGATCTGGTACCAAGAAATTGACGCAGTAATGTTATTGGCGCTGGAACTTGACCCAGTTCAGCGCCATCGAGCCATCGTCGAATGCAAATGTCACGACGTGTGGGCCGCTGCTCATCGAGAAGCTCACCGTTGGGCTGATGGATCGGAACGTGGTGGAACCGCCGGTGTTGACGGCGAGCGATCCAGTCACGTTCCGCGTGTCCACCTCGATGTGCATGTTCTTGGACGTCGCCGATGCCGCGCCGAGCTGAACCATGTACGCGCCGCTCGTCACCACGTTGATCGCGTATTTGGTCCACTCTCCGGGAGCTATCGCACCGATGTCGTAACAACCACCGCTGCTGCCGCAAGCCGCTTCGATGTCGACCCCCTCGTTGGCGCCGGTGCGAAGCCCGCCGAGCGTATTGGTGGACGTCGTGTCGTGATAGGAGATTCCCTCGCCACCCACGTCGTATTCCTCGGCTTCGACGGTGTACCAAGTCGATGCGGTCCCGCCGATGCTCACCGGCGTTCCGCCATACGGCGTTCCCGCGTAGAGCGCGCAGACGTTGACCGTGCCACCTGCGCCGCAAATCTTCGGTGAGGTGCAGCTGCCGCAAGAGCTCACGTTGCGGGTGGTGCCGCAGTTGTCCACACCGCTGATCGGGCCACAGTCTTTACGAAGGCGTGAGCACAGCGAGCTGTCGCTCTCCGGCGTGCAACCGGCGTCCATGCCGCCGGAACCAGTGCCCGC
>DASWDH010000022.1:0-8995 GCA_036395495.1 Polyangiaceae bacterium | reverse complement strand
GGTTGACGCCCTCCCAGGCTTCCTCTTGTAGTGCCGCACCGACGTTGCCAACCGGCTGCGTCAGCAAGCTCGCAGTGAAACGTCCGACCATCACCCCGCGCGGGCGACGGGCCGCGGCGTTGGTCGGAGCGACGGCTATCGTCGTCGGGAACCGCGAACGACGGTCCTGTACCAAGCCGTGGAGGAACACTGGCCCGTCTTCCGCGAGCGCGCCGACGAGACGGGAGGACTTCCCAGGTTTGTCGAGCAGGAGTTCGAGGAATATCTCCGCTGCGGCGTGCTGGAGTGGGGCTGTCTTCACTTGGCGTGCCGTAGCTGCGGGCACTCGCAGCTGGTCGCTCTGAGTTGTAAGCGCCGCGGCTTTTGTCCATCGTGCTTGGGCCGTCGCATGGCGGACAGCGCGGTTCATCTGGAGCAGCGCGTGCTGCCGGCCGTGCCGGTTCGGCACTGGATCGTGTCTTTGCCGTGGGGTCTGCGGGCGCTGCTCGGCTACGACCGGGTTCTTTGCGCCGAGGTGGTCGGCGCCTTCGTCGAAGAGCTTTGCCTGTCTCTGCGTCGGAGAGCCAGACGTTTTCTCGCGCTGCGGAGTGTCGCTTGCGCGCATGCGGGGGCGGTGGTGGCGATTCAGCGAACGGACGGCGCGATGCGCCTCAACGTGCACGCCCATGTTTTGGCTCTCGACGGCGTCTACGTGCGCGACGGTCCCGAGGGCGCGCTCGCATTTCGTCCGCTGCCGGCACCAACGCGTGCGGACGTGACCGGGGTGGCACGACGCAGCGCCGCTCGCGTCGAGCGCATTCTGCGGGCCCACGGCCGAAGCCTCGAGCGGGACGGGCAGGTCGAGGGGTGTGACCGGTTGTCAATCGACGAGCCGACGCTCGCCGCCTACTACGCGGCCGCCGCTCAGGGCATTTCGGTTGCGGGAGAGCGCGCGGGCAAGCCCACGCTGCGCCTGGTCGTCTCAGATGGCCCGACGGCTACGCGCACCGCGGACGACGACGAGCCGGTTGCGGAGGTGAGGGGAATCAACGTGCACGCCAAGCAGCGCGTGGACGGGCGCGACCGTGCTCAGATGGAGCGGTTATGCCGCTACATCACCCGCCCCCCTCTTTCCCAGGAGCGCCTGACGCGTCGCGCGGAGGGTCGCCTCGAACTCGAGCTGAAGAAGGTGTGGCGAGACGGCACGCGCGCGCTGGTGCTGGAGTCGACGTGATCGACGACGATCTCGGACAGAGTGGGACAAGCACGCACGCTCGCGATGGCTTTCAGCGATTGGCCGAGGAGGTGGCGCATGGACGTGTGGGAGCCATTTTCTCGCTCGAAGTCTCCCGTCTGGCGCGGTCCTCGGCCGATTGGCATCATCTTTTGGATCTGTGCGGTTTGGCCGACGTGGTGATCGTCGACGAGCAGGCGGTCTATACACCACGCGACTACAACGATCGATTGCTGCTCGGCCTCAAGGGTACGATGAGCGAGGCAGAGCTCTACTGGATGCGTCTTCGTCTTCACGGCGGCCAGATCAGCAAAGCACGGCGAGGCGAGTACGCTTTCTTGCCGCCCGCCGGGTACGAATGGGACGCTGCTGCATCGCGGTTTCGTTTGGACTCGGACGAGAATGTTCAGCGTGCGGTGGGTCTGGTCTTCGAGCGATTTCGACTGGAGGGCTCGGCGTATGGCGTCGCGCGATACTTCGTTCGTCATGGCCTGAAGCTGCCCGCTCGCATGGCGAGCGGTCGGGAGCTGCGGTGGGGACCGATACGTCAGGCATTGATCCTGAGCATGCTGCACAATCCGATCTACGCAGGGGCGTACGCGTACGGGCGCATCGAATATCGGCTGGGGCTCGTCGACGGACAGAAGCGGCGGCGTCAACGCAAGCTGCCCCAAAACGACTGGAAGGTCTGTCTACGCGACCGTCATCCGGGGTACATCAGTTGGGAAGAGTTCATGGCCAACCAAGACAAGCTCTACCAAAACAGGACCAAGCCCGAAGCTCACCAACGAGGTGCCGCTCGTGAAGGAAGCGCGCTGCTCCAGGGGCTCGTGCTTTGCGGTCGGTGCGGACACCGCATGCACGTCGAATACTGTGGTAGCTCCCGACGTCCGATCTACCAGTGCCGGTCCATCGTGGGTGCCCAGCAATGTTACGTCGTTCCAGCCAAAGCCGTGGACAAGGCCGTCGTCCAGTTGTTCCTCGAGACCGTCAAGCCGCCCGAGATCGAGCTCGGGTTGGCCGTTGTTCGCGAAGCAGAACGACAGGCCAGTGATATCGATCGTCAATGGAAGCTGCGGCTCGAGCGCGCTCAATACGAGGCACGCCTTTGCGAACGGCGATACAAGGCGGTCGATCCCGACAACCGCGTCGTCGCGCGCACGCTCGAGCGCGACTGGAACGACAAGCTCGAGGCGATCGAACAGCTCGAGCGTGAACGCGAAGAAGTCCGTCGCCGAGAGAAGATCGAGCCCACGGACCATGATCGCGCCCGCATCCTCGAGCTCGCGAAGAATCTCTCCGTCGTATGGAACGCGCCGACAACGAGCAACGCAGAGCGCAAGAATCTGCTGCGAATGCTCGTCCGCGACGTGACCGTGAGTCGCGTCGACATACCGACGGCGATGACCCGCGTACAAGTGCTCTGGCAGACGGGTGCCGTGAGCGACTTCGCCGTCGAACGCAAGGACAGGTACACCGGGCGTGCGACGCCGCCGCAGGCGATCGCGTTCATTCGAGAGTCGTTCCTCGACAAGACCGACGAGTGGATTGCGGCTGAGCTCAACCGTCGCAACTTGCTCACGGGAGCAGGCATGCCCTGGACACCGCAAGGCGTCCACCGCGTGCGCTACCAGTACCAATGGTTTCGATCACCCCGCAAGCTCGAGCACGCGACCGCACCGGATCGATCGTGCCTCTATTCCGCGCATGCGATCGCGGCTCGATTCGGAATCAAACCGAGCACCGTGCTCGCCTGGGCTCGCAGTGGGATCATCACGCCGGCAGAACGCGGCAGTCCCGGACACCCGTATCGCTTCCGACTCGACGCCGCACTGCTCAAGGAACTGGAAACGGAAAAACAAAAGTTGGTTCAACGTCGCACCGCCACCACCAGCTCTGCTCGGCAAGAAACGTCCAAGTAGTCGCACAGCAAGCGCTACGTCGTCGAAACAAGGCCCTCGCGTGTCCTCGGCAAGCAGGGCATGATGGACACAACCGCGAAACTCGCGGCGCACGTATCTCATTCCGGAGGAGGTGGAGTATGCGCAAGGTGTCCCGCCGCCGAGACTGCATCTTCTGCGTTCTTTCGGGGTTCTTTCGAGCCACTCAGCTCTGCGTCGCGAAGTCGTCCCCGCCCACCCATGCGACCAGGCACAGCGAAGGCCGCTTGCGGCCAGGGGTGATCAGCTCAGCCTTCCCACCCTCGGCGGCGACGTTGACCCGAACGACGACCGACCCTCATCCCGCAACCGTTGGGCGTGGCTTCTGGCCCACGTTTTCCGCGCCGATCTCGACACGTGCCCTCGTTGCGGCGGGCCTATGCGCTGGGTCGAGGTCGCACTCACCCAGCCCTCTATCGCCAGGCTCTTGGCTGAACACGGCGTGGGGCCAAGGCCCCCTCCCCACGTGCCCCGACCTTCTTCGTGCCAGCTCTCTCTACCGTTCGCGCGCTGACCTTGAGCCCTTCGCGCATGACGGCTCGCTCGACACGCCGAGCGTCCGCCAAACCCCGTTCGCTGCACCCGTTTCAGAGCCCCAATCGGCTGGCCCACAAATTTCGTCGGCCATTTCTTCTCGGCTCGAAACCTCCGCCCTTCCTTCTTGCCAAGCGCCGCCCCCCTCATTCTGTTTCACTAGCTGATTTTTACCACTTCGATTGCCCTTGGCCCACAGCCTTATGTCAGGTTTGATCGATGCGCCGTCAAGCCCGTCTGTTCGCTATCGCCGACCTGCTTCGGGCACGTCGCAGCGGCATCACCGCCGACGAGCTGGCCGATGGTTTCGGCGTGGCCGTGCGAACGATCTACCGAGATCTCGAAACCTTGCGCGACGCGGCGCTGCCGGTCAACGCGGAGCGCGGCCGAGGCGGCGGCTACTCGCTCGATCGCGCGTACACGCTGCCTCCGCTCAACCTCACGCCGCGCGAACGCGCGCTTCTCGTGACGCTCGGGCGGTGGGCGACGGAATTGCGTCTTCTTCCCTTCGTCGAAACGCTCGAACGCGCCCTCGACAAGGTGCAGGGAGCGCTCTCCGCTTCGGCGCAGCGCGAGCTGCTCGATCTGGTGAAGAGCCTCGAGTTCGTGGGCGTGCCCGCGCTGCCAGTCGCCGAAAAGCGGCGCAGCGCGATCGAGCGCGCGTGGTTCGAACGCGCGCCGCTTCGCATCCGCTATCGCTCGAGCGAGGGCGCGGTCTCGACGCGCACGGTTCTCATCGAGTCCATCACTTTCGACGGCCGGATCACGCTCCTTCGCTGCACCGATCTCGAGAAGGAAACCGAGCGCCAATTTCGAATCGACCGGATCGAACAGGCCACGCCGATACCGCACACCGCGCTCGCCATCACGAGCGGCCTCCGGCGTCGTTAAGGCGTCGGTTCGCACTCGCACTCGCGGCGACCCCTTGTTTGACACGTCGAGCGACGCGTTCGCGCCGCGGCCTCGACGAGCTTCGAGACGAGACACGTCATTCGCGGGCCGCGGTTCGCGCGTCCGACCGCTCGGCGTCGTCGTCTGCGACGCCAGCCGACGAATTCGATTCCAGAGGCAGGCGGACTTCGATTTCGGTGCCCTTTCCGGGCTCGCTCTTCAGCGACACGGTGCCCTCGTGGGCGCGCACGATCGATGCGACGATGGCGAGACCGAGCCCGCTCCCGCCCCCGGCGGCGCGCGTCGTGAAGAACGGCTCGAACGCCTGCTCTTTGACGTCGGGCGGCATGCCCTGTCCGTCGTCCGTCACCCTGATCGCGACGTGATCCTCGACGCTGCCGACGTGGATGCGGACGATGCCCTTGCTGCCCACGGCTCGGAGCGCGTTGTCGGTCAGGTTGACGAGTAGCTGCTCGAGCTGTCCGGCGCGCGCAAGGAGCGCGGGGACGGGAGCGAGATCGGATTCGAGGCGAACGCCCGGCGCGATGCTCGGGGCGAGAAGGGCGATGGTGTGACGCACGACGCGGTGCAGATCGACCGATTCGACGGGGCGCTGCGCCACGGAGGTGAGGCTCTGTAGATCCGAAATGATGAGCTGCGCGCGGCGCGCTCCCTCGCCGATGTCGGACGTCAGCCGGGCGAGATCGTCCGCCACGAAGGCGATGTCTTTGCGATCGGTGAGGTGCGTCAGCGCCGCGAGCTCGACGGCGGTCCGAGCACGCCCGTCGGAAAGCTCGAGGGCAATGCGCGTGAGAAATTCGCAGTAGCGCCGCAGCGGTGCAACGTTTCCTGCGATGTAGGTGATCGGGTTGTTGAGCTCGTGGGCAATGCCTTTCACCAGCGCCGCCACCGAGGCCATGCGCTCCGACCGTACCAGGTCGGCCTGTGCGATTCGGAGCGACTCGAGAGCTTCAGCGAGCCGGGTGGAGCGTGAGCGAAGGTCGTCGTTGATCTTTTCCAAAAACTCGGCTTCCCGAAGCAGCGCGACCATCTGGTTGAAACCGCGCGCCACGGCCGCTACTTCGTCCTCGCCTGATTCGTCGAGGCAAACGCCAAGGTAGCCCCGGCGGATCTCGGCGATCGCGCGAACGGATTGCTCGAGCGGACGCGAAAGACCTCTCGACAAGGTGGCGGAGAAGGCGGAGACGGCGATGCCCGCGCACACGAGTTTTCCGACGAGGGTCAACACGAGATTCGGCGTGACGCCACCTTTGCCGGTCACGCTGACGGGGACGTAGACGCCGGCCAGAGCGAACGCGAGGCCGGCGGAGGTGAGCCCCAGCACCAGCATGCGCGTGCGCACCGATTTCGCCCGGCCGAGCGCCCAGGCGAGGCCGTCGGCGGCGCTCATACAAAGGGCGACGAATGCCAGCCCGACGCCCGCCACCACGATCGACGCGAAGAAGTGCAGAAGCGGCAAGAGACTTTCGCGCGACGGCGCGGAAAGCCGATCGGCGAGCAGCACGCCTGGAACGAAGCTCGCGATACCCGCGGCAAACGCGGCGGCGCGAATGCGCCACTTGCCCGCCGCCGGCTTCTCTTCGAGCAAAGAAAGCTCCCGTAGCCACATCTTGGAAACCGCGAGCGCAAACAAGACGAGCTGCCCCGATTTCGCGAGCAGCAAGAAGGGCGGCGTCAAGAACAGCAACAACGCGACCCCAGCGGCCCAGCGGTGCAGCGGCACGCGCGCGACGTCGATGGGCCTGTTCACCGCGCGCGAAAACCAAACCACGGTCGAGGGAACGGCGATCGCGACGCCACCGTCGACCAGCGTGATGTGGTGAACCTTGACGACGCACGACGACGTCTCCCAGTGTGCGCAAAAGAAGCAGAGGGACGGCCAGAGAACCCAACTGGAAAGCGCCATCGCCGTCCCGAAGATCATGGCCAAGCCCCACGGCCACGGCCGGGCCCTCGGCCCTCGACGCTCGACCCGTTGCAACTCCTCCACCGTCGCCCACATGAGCACGAGCGGCCAAGCGATGCCACACGCGAGCGCGACGTACCAGCCGGGATCGGCGGGATGCTGACCCTCGGGAACCGGAAGCTTATCGGGCGCGACCCAAATGGCGCCGCCGAGCCGCGCCACCAAGGAAACCCCGAGCGCCTGAAAAGGAAACAAGTAAGGCGCCGCCCAAGACGCGACGAAGACGACCACCACGAGCGCTCTCCTGAAGGCGAGCTTCATGTGATGTCGAGCCGACGCAGGCGGTCGTTCAGCGTCGTGCGCGGAATGCCGAGAATGCGCGCGGCGCGTGATCTGCTTCCGCCTGCTTGGCGCAAGGCATCCTTGATCCGGTCCACTTGGGCTTGCGCGATCTCTTCGAAGACCGAGCCCCCTTTTGGGGCCGGCCGATCCTCGCGTGTCGGTGTTCGGGGGGCGCGATCCGGCGAGATCACGTTGTCGAAAGTGAAGTCCTCGGGCTCGAGCACGGAGCTGCCGTCGGCGAGCACCGCAGCCCGCTCGATGACGTTGCGCAGCTCGCGCACATTGCCGGGCCAATCGTATCGAGCCAGACATTCGAGCGCCGCGTCTGAAACACTCAGCGGCTTGCCGAGCTGCCGACTGAAATGAAGGAGAAAGTGCCGCGTCAGCGCGGCAAGATCCGATGGTCGCGCGCGAAGGGGAGGAATCTCGACGGGAACGACGTTGAGGCGAAAGAACAGATCCGAGCGAAACTCGCCTTTTTGCACCATCTGCTCGAGGTCGCGATGCGTGGCCGCGACGACTCGAATGTTCACGCGGATGGTGCGGTTGCCGCCGACGCGCTCGAACTCCCGCTCTTGAAGAACACGTAGAAGACGCACCTGGACCGCCGGCGACACGTCGCCGATCTCGTCGAGAAAAAGCGTTCCGCCGTTGGCTTGTTCGAAACGTCCCAATCGTCCCTGTTTCGCTCCCGTGAAGGAACCAGCCTCGTGCCCGAAAAGCTCGCTCTCCAGGACGCCCTCGGAGAAGGCGGCGCAGTTGACTCGAACGAAGGGGCGGCGGGCGCGGTGACTGCGACGATGAAGCTCGCGTGCGACGAGCTCTTTGCCCGTGCCGCTTTCGCCGCGAATCATCACCGTGGAATCGGTCGGTGCCAGGCGCTCGAGTGTCGACGCCACCGAACGGAGCCCTCCGTCGAGACCGACGATCCCCGAGGGCTCGCGCTCGCGAAATTCATCGAGCAAGATGTCTCTTTCCACCTCTGCCCGCGACAAGGCGCTCTGTCGTAGAAAAGCATCGAGTGTCGCCTTCAGCCTCACGCCGAGCTCTTCGATCCGCCAAGGTTTCAGAACGTAGTCGTGGACCTTGCCGAGCTGAATGGCCTGCAGCAGAAGATCGCGATCGGAATAGGCGGTCAGAAGCACGCGCCGGATGTTCGGCCAGCGGGCTGCGGTGAGCGTGAGCAGCTCGATTCCGGTCATCGGGTCCATGCGCTGGTCGGAAATGAGAACGCCGATTTCCTCGCCCGCCTCGAGCAGCTCGAGCGCGGCCGGACCGCTCGCCGCCGTCAATACCGAGAATTCTTCGTCGAACGACCGGCGAAAGACGTCCAAGTTGGCCCGCTCGTCGTCGACGTAAAGAATCGCTGCTCCCATGAACGCGCACACTCTACCAGACTGGGCAAGACGTGTTCCGGCAAGCCGAAGGCGGGCGACGCGGGCGAGAGGCTAGTACCGCCCACCCGAAGTTCATACCGGGTTGAAGGGTGTGGGCGGTACTAGCGCGGCGCGAAGCGACGCACGGGTTCGGGGCGAATGCCCCAACGAAACTGATAGGACCCCGCGGCGAAGCCGCTCCGCGAAGGGGCGTCCGAAATCCCGGTAGGGATTTCGGGCGGGGTGGACTAGGGCCGAGACGTGACGGACGGTAAGCGACGGTTTCTGACGGCGACCGACGGCTTCGTCGGGCGACGTCGGTCCCACGGCGCTCGTCGAAGCCCAAATTCGAATTGGTACCAAACCTGCAATCGCCCCACGCATGCAAACATTTCTAGCCGGCGCCGCGATAGGCGCAGCGTTCTTCGCGATGGCCCAGCGAGCCGAGGCGCTCCCCAACGTGGGCGCGGAGATCGGCGTCAGCCAGCGCGCCGTCGATTGGGTCGAGCCGTTGCTCGCCGGTTTCGCGTTCGGGCTGCACGCCGAGATGGATCTCGGTCCGCTCGTTCGCCTGGGTCCTTACTACCTGCACTACGAGCTTCCTTCAGACGACCGTTATATCTACTTCCCCGAGGAAGGTGCGTGGTTCGCGAGCGGGACGTTCAACACCGTCGGGCTTCGCTCCCGGTTTTTTCTGCCGCTCGCGGGCAGCCTCAAGCCGTACCTCGTCGCGGGATTCGGCTACACGTGGCTCAGGTACCAGCTCGGCAGG
>DASWDH010000021.1:0-6444 GCA_036395495.1 Polyangiaceae bacterium | reverse complement strand
CCGCCCATCAAGGCATCAGCGTTGCTCGATCGCCACGAAGCGCGTCGCGTTCTCTCGCCTGATCTTCAGCAGAACCGGCTTGCCCGACGGGGCCGCAGCGAATCTTTGCGTCACCTCCGACGCGCGGGCAACCGGGGTGCGATTGACCTCGAGGACGACGTCTCCCGGTTCGAGCGATCCGTCGGCCGAGCCACCGGGAACCACCCGCTCGACGACGACACCCTGCCCGGGCACATCCACGAGGTGCACGCCCCAATCGGTGGGCGCCGAAGACCCGCGCCCGGGGGCGCCGCCGGGGGCCGGCTGGCGTCCACGGGGCTCGTCGCGCAGCTCGTCGAGCGTGACGTCCACCGTGCGCGACGTGCGCTCGCGAAGGAACTCGACCTTGACCTTGGAGCCCGGCAGGTTTCGGGCCACCGCGCGTGGCAAATCTTCCGAGCGACCGACGTCGACTTGGTTGATACGCACGATGAGATCGCCCGCGCGGAGCCCGGCCCTATCCGCGGGACCTCCCGGCTCGACCTCGCCGACGAGGGCGCCCTTCGGACGATCGAGCCCGAGCGCCTTGGCGAGCGACAGATCCACCGATTGAATGGCCACGCCCAGGCGCCCGCGCGCGACCTTCCCGGTCGACAAAAGCTGCGGCAGAATGTCTTTCAGCGCGTCCACCGGAATGGCAAACCCGATGCCTTGTCCGTGCGGATTGATGGCGGTGTTGATCCCGATCACCTGACCGCGCAAGTTGAACAAAGGGCCACCGCTGTTGCCGGGATTGATCGAGGCGTCGGTCTGAATGAAGTCGTCGTAGAGACCGGCTCCAATCGAGCGAGACTTCGCGCTGACGATGCCCATCGTCACGGTATTACCGAGTCCGAACGGATTGCCGATGGCCACCACGTATTCGCCGACGCGGAGCGCGTCGCTCGACCCCAGCGACACGGCCGGAAGATCGCGGGCGCCGACGAGCTCGAGCACCGCGAGATCGAGCTTGGGATCTCGGCCTTTTACCTTGGCCTCGAACTCCCGCTCATCGGAAAGTTTGACCCGCATCGTGTCAGCTTCCTCGACGACGTGGGCGTTGGTGATCACGTAACCGGCCGGGTCGATGATGAACCCCGACCCAAGGGCCCTCTGGCGGTAAACTTGGTCGCCTCCCCCGCGCCGGCGACCCCGCGGAACGCCGCCGCCGAACGGGTCGAAGCCGAACGGAAAGTCGAAATCAGGTTGCTGCTGGGGTGCCCGAATGTCGTGGATCGTCGTGATGTTCACGACGCCCGTCGTTACTTTCGCCACGAGCGACGCGACATCGGGGGTGCCCGGCAAAACGGGCGGCGCAGCAAAGGGGGCCGGTGCCCCGTTCTGCCCCGGGGTGGAGGGACCTGCAGCCTGCGCGTACTGCCGGTGACAACCCGCCGCAATGCCGAGCGCGGCGGCCAAAAGAACGGGGCCTAGCTTTCGTTTGGTCATGGTTTCCGCCTCTTCGTGCTAGGGGATATTTACCGAGGCCCCACGTTTGGGCAAATGCCTCACTATGCGAGCCCGCTCGAATTACGCGTCCAGCCGCCGTGAGGTCGATCGTCCCCTTCGGCGCGACGTTCGCTGGTTGGGCCGCTTGCTCGGTGAGGTGCTCATCGAGCTCGAAGGAAAGGAGCTCTTTACGCTCGAGGAGCGCGTGCGCAAGCTCGCGATTTCACGCCGCCGCGGTCCGCGCGAACAGCGCGGCGCATCGGAGCGGGCGCTCGTGGAACTACTCGGCGGCTTGTCCTCGAAAGAAGCCGAACCGGTGATCCGCGCCTTTTCGCTCTACTTTCGCCTGGTGAACGTCGCCGAGCAGCACCACCGCATCCGGCGCGCGCGATCGCACGCGAGCACCGATCTCGGCCCCCCCCAACGGGGGTCGTTGGCAGCCATCCTCCTCGCCGCCAAAGAGGCAGGTATTTCGGCGAGCCAGGCGCGCGAAGCCATTCGAGCGCTGGAAATCACCATCACGCTCACCGCCCACCCGAGCGAAGCCACCCGCCGCACGGTTCTCGAAAAGCTCTACCGCATCGCCCACATTCTCGAGCATTACGATCGCTGCAAGCTCACCGCACCCGAGAGGGACGATGCTGCACGCGACATTCGGGAAGAGATAGCGGCCCTCTGGCAGACCGACGAAGTCCGCCGCGAACGCCCCAAGGTCGGCGACGAAGTGAAAAACGTCGTCTGGTACATCGAAGAAGTTTTGTGGGACTTGCTCCCCTCGATCGCGAGGCAGCTCGCGCGTGCCTTTCAGCGTGCCTATGGCGAGCCGCTCGACAGCTACCGAGTGCCCTTGCGCATCCATTCGTGGGTGGGAGGCGACATGGATGGCAATCCTTTCGTCACCCCCGACGTTCTCGACGACGCGATCCGTGCCTACCGCGCGCGTGGTCTGCGGCGGCTTCTCGCCGCGATCCGCGATCTGGGAGCGGCGCTCTCGCAGTCCAGCCGCTACGCGGTGCCCGCTTTGGAGCTTTTGGCATCGCTGGAGCGCGATCGGACAGCGATGGCCGACGTTGCGCGCGAAGAGCTGTCACGCACCGAAGGCGAACCCTGGCGGCGCAAGCTTCGATTCATCGAGGCGCGACTTTCCGCGCTGCTGGCGACCGTCGAGCGACAGCGAGAGCTCGCGCGCCGGGGGCTGCCCTTGGACGCGCAGACGGAACCGCCCTACCAATATCGCGCACCCGCCGACCTCGAAGCCGATCTCAGCCTGGTCGCCGAGAGCCTGCGCAAGGCTGGCGCGGCAGGCGAACGCCGGACGCGCGCACTTCTCGAGCGGGTTCGCGCGCTCGGCTTTTCGATCGCCGAGCTCGAGATGAGGGTTCCCGCGGCCGACGTCAGGAGCGCGGCTCGGTTCATCGGCGGCGAAGGTGCGGCCAGCGAAGGTGCGACGCGCCTCCTTTCGGCTCTCGAGCGGGTGGCCGGAGCCCAGAAGAGCGGTGGGGAGAGCGCGTGTCGCACTCTCATTTTGTCGATGGCCGAGAGCGCCGAGGACATTCGCGCGGCGCTGGCCTGCGCGCGGCACGCGCGTGTCCTCGACGAGCGGAAGGGCGGCGTGAGCCTCGACATCGTGCCTCTCTTCGAAACGTTCGCAGCGCTCGACTCGAGCCCGCGCATTTTGCGCGACCTGCTCGCCGACGCGGCGTATCGCGAGCACCTGGCCCACCGCGGCGTGCAAGAAATCATGGTCGGCTACAGCGACTCCGGCAAAGAGGTGGCCTTCTGGCCGCGAGCGCGGCTCTGCGGCGCGCGCAAGAAGCGCTTCCCGCCATGGCGGCCGAAGCGAAGGTCCCGCTTCGCATCTTCCATGGCCGAGGCGAAACGGTGGCGCGCGGCGGCGGGCCTTCGCAGGAGGCGATCCTCGCGTTACCGAGCGGCAGCGTTGGGGGGCGTTACAAAGCGACCGAGCAGGGCGAAGCGCTCGATCACAAGTATGGGCGGCCCGAGCTCGCACTTCGGACGCTCGAGCTCATGATCGGCGGTGCGCTGCTCCACACGCTCGATGCGCAGGAGATGCCGCCGCGCGAGCTGGAGCCCCGCTACGTCGAGCTCTTCGACGAGCTCGCCGCGGTCGGCCGCCGCGTCTATCGAGAGCTCGTCTGGGACAATCCGCGGTTTGCGGAGTTTTTCTTCGCGGCGACGCCGCTCGAAGAAATTGCGCAGCTTCCGATCGGGTCTCGCCCGAGCAAGAGGCACGCCGGCGGCATGGAGGCGCTGCGTGCGATCCCCTGGGTGTTCGCATGGACACAGACGCGTGCCATCCTGCCGGCTTGGTACGGCGTCGGAACGGCGCTCGACGAGACCGCGACGCGCGACGGAGGTCTTCGCGCACTCAGCGAAATGGCGCAGCATTGGCCATTTTTTCGCACGGTGCTCGACAACGTTGAGATGGTCATTGCCAAATCCGACCTCTCCATCGCCGCGCGCTACGCCGAGCTCGCCCGTCCCGAGCTGAGAGACCAAATCTGGCCGGCGATTCGCGAAGAGCACAAGAAGACCAAGCACTGGGTCAAGCGTCTCACCGCCGTCCGCGCGCTTCTCGATCGCAACCCGACACTGCAGCGCTCGATCAAGCTGCGCAACCCCTACGTCGATCCGCTCAACCTCATGCAGATCGAGCTCGTCCGCCGCAAGCGAACGGGCGACGACAGCGCTGCCCGACCGCTACTGCTCACGGTCAATGGGATCGCGGCCGGAATGCGCAACACAGGTTAACGCGATGCTGTCCCGAGCGGATCACGCCTCAGCCGCAACGTGCTCGATGAGGGACGCATCCCATCTTTGGGGAGTCAAAACGAGATGGACACGGAGGCGCCCCCGACCTCCGTCCAACACGAAGGGACAACGGACATGGCTACGGAGCAAGTCGACCAACTCAATTCGTTCCTGCGCGGTGAGATCTCCGCCGTCGAAACGTACCGACAAGCCCTCAATAAGGTCAGCGACACGAGAGCGAAAACCGACCTCGAACAGTGTCACGTTTCGCATCAACGGCGCGTCGATCTGCTGAAGGCACGCATCGTTCAGCTCGGCGGCGAACCTGCCCAGGGCTCCGGTCCGTGGGGAGCATTCGCCAAAGCTGCCGAGGGGAGTGCCACTATCTTCGGCGAGAAAGCCGCCATCGACGTGCTGGAAGAAGGCGAAGACCACGGCCTCAAGGACTATCAGAAGGGCCTGCCCGACCTGGATCCCGGATCGCGCGCGCTCGTCGAGCGCGAGCTACTGCCGGCCCAGGAGCAGACGCATCGGATGGTCAGTACCTTGAAGCACACGATTCATTAGGCGTACGCGGCGCGCACTAGTTCCCGCCAAGACTGGCGAAATAGTGCTCGGGGTTAGGGGCTCCGCCCCTAACCCCTGCGACGGCATCTATCACTGCCATGAAAATTGGGCGAGGGGGGTTCAGGCGGCGTTGAGCTGAACCTGGTAGCCGAGCCTCTCGAGCCGCCGGACCAGATTCGAGGCGACTCGGCTCTTGTCGAGTTGGTCGAGGTAGGAATCTCCGCGTTCTTGGTAGTCGGTGCCGGTCGCGAGCATGTGGTAGGCAGCGAGAAGAATCTTGTGAGCGATCGCGACGGCCGCACGCTTGTAGCCACGTCGTGCTTTGAGGCGGAAGAACTTGTCTTTGAAGTAGCTGCCACGGGTTCGGGAAGCGCTCGTAGCGGCTTCGAC
The DNA here is from genome assembly GCA_036395495.1 of Polyangiaceae bacterium. Lineage (GTDB taxonomy): Bacteria > Myxococcota_A > Polyangia > Polyangiales > Polyangiaceae > DASWDH01. The sequence continues at coordinate 1,248 of DASWDH010000021.1, read as the reverse complement.
CAAGGCGGTCTTCAAGTAGACGTTCCCTTTTCGGATGTCCGTGCTCTTGCGCTTTCCAGCGCTCTCGTTGTTGCCGGGGCATAGGCCCGTCCACGCCGCGACGTGTCGAGCGCTGTGGAACACGGTCATGTCGGTCCCGAGCTCGGCGATGAGGGTGCCGGCAACGATGCGGTCGACACCTGGAATCTGCATCAAGAGCTTGTGTTGCTCGTGGTACGGCCGGAGCTTGTCGTCGATGCGTGCTTCGAGCTTCTCGACGTGCGCGTCGATCTGCCGAAGTCGGTCGAGCTGCATCTGGAGAATGAAACGATGATGTTCTTGAAGCATGCCGTCGAGCGCGAGCTCGAGCTGCGGGATCTTTTGGCGCATGCGCTTCTTGGCGAGCTGCGCCATCTGCGCGGGAGTCGACTCACCGTCGAGCAACGCTTGCAACATGGCCATGCCCGAAGCGCCGAAGACGTTGCTGACCACGCTGGCGAGCTTGATGTTGGCGGTTTCGAGCAGCTTGAGCAGGCGGTTGCGCTCGGCCGTGCGGTTCTCGACGAGCTTGCGTCGGTACCGCATGAGGTCCCGTAGTTCTCGGATCGGCTTCGGGGGCACGAAGCTTCGGGCGATCAGCCCATGACGCAGCAGGTCGGCAATCCATTCGCTGTCTTTCACGTCCGTCTTGCGCCCCGGCACGTTCCGGATGTGGTGGGCGTTGCCCACGATGAGCTCGAAGCTGTCTTCCAAAACCGCAAAAATCGGCTTCCAATACACTCCGGTGCTCTCCATTCCCACGTGCGTACAGGCTTCCGAAGCCAACCAGTCTCTCAGCTCGAGTAGATCTCGGGTCGTGGCTCCGAATGTCCGGATTTCTTTGCGCACCCTTTCGTGCGGGCCGCCCACGAGCAAACACGCCACCACTTTCGCCTGGTGCACGTCCAGGCCACAGCAACGTTCGACGATCGCTTCCATGAGGTCCTCCTGACTGGACTGGCGACCGCAGCGCCGCAGGCAACTTCAGAAACTGCCATGCGTGCTTCCCGTTTCCGGGTGCGACAAAGAGTGGTACCTCAAAACGGCGCGGGTCAGTCTACTGCTCGGGATTGCTAGTCACCGCAGGGTTAGTCGACCTTGATGCGGTCACCTGTCCGCCAAGGGAGATGCCACAGATTGACCCGCGCGTTCTATCCTCCCCAAAAGCACGACCCCATTTTCATCCATGGTGGTGCGCCGAAGGCGCATGGTGTCTACTGCCGCAGATTT
>DASWDH010000020.1:0-6209 GCA_036395495.1 Polyangiaceae bacterium | reverse complement strand
CTTTCGTATTAGTCAGGAACGCCCTCTATTCGGCGGGGCTTGGGGGCGCCGGTCTTCTTCGTATCGGTCCCCGATCCAGGTTGGCTACTCGAGCTCGTCGATGTGGAGGCCGGATGGGCGCGGGTCGTAGCGCCTGCGCCTAGCGCACGGGGATCGACTCCACTGGTCCGCGCGGGACGAAGCGCGCTTGCGTGCTCGGGCAGAATGCGATCGCGCGCGACCCACGCGATGATCGCGAGCGCCAGCGCCGCGATGCCGATCGCCACGAAAAGCCATGTGCGCCTGCGAACGCGAAGGTGCCGACGCGCGAAGGCCATGGTTCGCGCGCTGGCGAGTCTCGCTGACGAGCCGAGCTTCGCCATCGGCGCGAGCGGGCGCCGCAGGAAAGGTGTCGATCCGAGCGACCGGCGCCCGAACGGCTTGCTGGCCGCCGGAGGACGTACCCACTGTCTCGTCTTGATGCGCGCCTCACGTTGTCGTAGCCGCCGAGCGCGGCGTTGCGCCCAATAATCACGGACCCGCGCGGCGGCCCCCGAGACTGCGTTTCCGGTCGAGGCGGCGAGATTCGCTGCCGATGACGGCACTTGCCGGCCCCATCGTCGCACCGCTCCGAAGAAATGGCCGACGGCGACTCCTCCCTTGCGTACGACGTCCATTTTCCGTCCTCCCCTCGGTGTCTCATCTTGCACCGGCGCCTGGTCGAGAGCGGCGGCAAGTTCCCGAGCCGTTTGAAAACGATCCTCGGGACGCTTGGCGAGCAGCTTGCTCACGATCGGCGCGAGGCCCGGATTCGCTGCAATCACGGTCGGTGGAAGCTCCGCTTCCACCGCGATCTGCTGTTGCAGAATGGAAGGTACGTTTCCGACGAACGGACAAGATCCCGTGAGCAGTTCGAAGAGAATGATGCCGAGCGAATACAGGTCCGAGCGGGCGTCGACTGGATTGCCGAGTACCTGCTCGGGCGACATGTACTGCGGCGTGCCGAGCACGGTGCCGGCAACCGTGAGCGGTTGTCGACCCGTCTGATTGGATTTGCCGGGCAAATCGATTCTCGCGATCCCGAAATCGAGCAGTTTGACGAAATCGCGATTTCCATCTCGCTCGACGAGCATGATATTTTCCGGCTTCAGATCACGGTGCACGATCCCTTTTTCGTGCGCAGCGCGGACGCCCGCGAGGACGCCGCGCATGATGCTACGCACTCGTGGACCGCGCAGCGGTCCCTTTTGAATCACCGAGCGAAGATTGCGGCCATCGATGAACTCCAGTACGAGAAAAAACGAGCCGTCGGGCAGCCGCCCGAAATCGGTGGCCGGCACGACGTTCGGATGTTCGATGCGCGCCGCGGCGACCGCCTCCCGCTCGAAGCGCATCGCATTCTCGGGTTGGCTGCCCAGCGTGGCGTGAAGCACTTTCAGCGCAAAAATCTTGCGTATGTGCACGTGCTCGACGCGGTAGACCGCGCCCATTCCCCCTTCGCCGATGATCGAAAGAACGCGATAGCGACCGCCGATCACCGAGCCTTCGGAAATGGCATCCGATAAATTCATGGTGCTGGCCATCGCTTCGCCCCGCTCTGGCTTGGGACTCTGAATAGCCATTCGCCGGATCTAGCGTCGGCACCAGCGCGAAGTCCAGCACTTGCCGAGGCCGGACGTCGCGCCGTGGAAAGGGGTGGGGGAATGAAGGACTCGAACCCTGAAAAGGGGGCTACACGCCGCTTAGCTTACTGTGTCAGATCTTGGCCATGACAGATCACGTCGGTCAGGTAAGTTACGGCGAGGCCGTCGGAAGTCGGGCATCAGACGGCAACGGCCGTCAGGCCTCGCCTCTGCTTTGGCCCGCCTGCGGAGCTTTGCCGGTGGCCAGTTCCGCCTGTCCGGTCAGTCCTTTAGTTGGCGTATGGCTACTCCGATGAAACGCTCTGGTAGCGAGGATCTGACGCAGAGTGTTACGCGCGGGCACCGGGCTTCTCGAACCATTCGAAGAAACGAGCCATCGCGGCCTTTTGCGGCGGAGGCATGAATTCGAAGTTGCGGCCGCGGTCGATGATCTCCCAGAAATCCTTGGACTCGACTCGCTCGAGCTCGGAGCGGATGGTGCGAATTCGTTCGGCTTGCTCCCCGGCCATGTCGGCGTGAATGCGTCGGGCTCGGTCGACGTCGCCGGTCATGATGTAGTAGGCGGCCAGCTTGACCTGAGCCTTGCGTACGCCCTTCAAACCGAGCTCGTGGCCGACGCTAGGACGATCGAGCTCGAGGAAAATTCCGAGCAGCGTATCTTCTTCTTTTTCGAGCCTCAGTTCGCGCGCAAGCTGACACACCGCGCCGACGTCGTAGGCAATGGTCTCGGTGACGAAAGGCAAGTTCAAGTCGTAGCTCACGTGCGCGTAATACTTCAGGTACGCGGCGGCCGAGAGGGCGGGCGCCCCGTGGTTCCCGCGCAGGAGTGCCTCGATCAAGAGGCGGTACTGATTGAGCACGTTGTACGCGGTGCGAACGTCTTTGGCGTTCAACGTCGCCCGCAGATACGAGTTCATGAACCGAAGAACGAGTCCCACCACCTGCTCGTCACCCGCTTGAGCGGCAGCCTCGCCTAGATAACGTGTATCGATCGCGATGAGGTAATTGATGTCCCGCATCGCGACGAGAGCCTCGTTGTAGATGCCGAGGTACTGTCGCATGACCTTCCACTCGACCCACGTCCGTCGCTCGACCAGATCGTGCAGCGATTCGGGATCCATGGCGACGAAGTCGGGGTTCTCGCGAATGGACTCACCGATCTCGAACCAACGCGGGCTCGCCTTTCTCTTGATGTCCAGGTATTCACGGGCAAAGTCCTTCAGCGCGTCCACTGCACGGCTGGCGATGATCTTGTCCTTGCCGGAGATGGAGTTGCTGGTGATGTCGGTGAGTTCCTCCATGGCGGAGATCGTGGTCGCCTGCGCCTGACCGCAGCGCTCCCCATCGGCCGTGCCTGCGCCGCCGTGAGCTACTTTTACGGCGTCGTGCCTGATGCGCTCGATGATGTTGGTCGGCTCGAGGAATCGAAATACGTAGGCAAAATAGGGGGCCATCATGATCAATCCCACCGCGGTCGTCGTCATCATTGCGATGAGCGTGACCCGGGGGACGAAGTCGGCGCGGATGGAGAGGCTCACCATGACGCCGCAGACGCAGGCGACCACGTAAAAAGCGAGCACCGTCATGTTGGTACGATCGCGGAAAAACATCGCCGTAACGCCGGCGTAGCGCTCGGCCGACAACTGGACGACGATGGACACGACGCTGATCACGATTCCGAGCACGCCGGCGACCATGCCGCCGAGCGAGCTCACGGCATCGGTGATGTGATCCTGATCGAAGAAGAAGTAGCGGCGCACGCTGTCCGCTGCGGCCGAATTGGCGGGACCCCCGGTGAAATAATGATCGAGGGTGTACAAGCCGCCGAAGGCGACGACCGCGATCGTGGCCAGCAGCGCCATGGGTACGAGCCAGGCGCGGGACGTCGAGGGCTGCTTGATCATCCGTCTGCGAAAGCTACACAGGTCGGCCCTGCATTCGCAAGCCGGTGAGTCGTACGAGGACCCTCATGGACAGAGGACGTTCAAATGGCCTTTGACCCTTGCTGTCTTGCCGGTCGTCCCTTTGAGCAGCCCGTCGATCGGGAGATCGAGCGCTGCGCGGTCGTCGCCAGCCGAGCCCGTTCTGCACGTACCAGCGGGGCCTTTACCGGACAGCGCGTCGCCACCCAACTTGGCGCTGAGGATGCGAAGCTCCCCCGCCACCGTGGCTCGCATGGCGATGAACGTTTCGGCGCCGTCGCTCATCGTCACCTGTAGAACACCGCCTCCTCGAGCCGGGCATGCGCACTGATCGAGCGCGAGGTCTGGCTTCCAGGTGAAGGTCCCATCGAGCGCACCCGAGATCGTGATCGACCCATTCACCCCTCGCGGCCCCGCCACAACGTTCGGTGCAGGGGCGCCGCTCGTCGCTGCCGAAGCTCGCTCGGTGCGAGCGCGCGAGCAACCCACCAAGATCAACAGCGCCACCCACCATCCCGCGCGCCCGCGCATGGCGCCACGATATCACCGGCATACGCCCACCCGCACAATCGTGTACGCATCATTCTTATTGCCCAGCCCGCTCGTGATGCGAAAGTGGACGAGGAGCGACGCATGCCTTCGAAGCAGGTACGATGAAACGGTCGTCATTTTGTGGGCCTCGTACCGCGAGGAGCTGGATTCCATGTCGACCCAGACGCTTGAGGACTGTGTCGGGCGTGAGGACATCGTGCCGCTCTTGCGCTCGATTTACGCGTACGAGTTGGCCCGCCGCACGAAAGCTCCGGCGCGACCGCGCCCATCGAGCGCTGAATGTCGGCGGCAGCTCGATACCGAACCTTGAATACCGAGGCGGTCCGACTCTTCAGATTAGGGACGCGACAGCACGATGATCGGCGATCCGGGACTGGCATCGCCCGGGTCGATGACCTTCCAGTAGATGCCGCGCAAGTTCTGATCGCGCGTGGCCGGTGCATTCACGAACTGAAGGGCGTCGGCGCCGAAGCGACCTTTGAACTTCAGACAACCGTTGTGGGGCTTGGGCGTCACTTCGACGACGGCTTCCCCCAGCCGAAGTCGGGTTCCGGCGGGCAGATTGCCCGCGGAGATATCGAAGTCGACGAAGAGGTTGTCCCCGAAAAGCGTGAGCGGTTGGCCGGCGGCAACGAGCTCCGCGACATCGCGGCGCATCACCGCGAGTTGGGCTTCGATATTGCGCGGCGGGCGGCGACTCCAGCCGTCGCCCGGCACACCCTCTTCCGGCGTCAAACGCACCCGCGCCGGCGTTTCCCGCACCCCGTCCGCGCGGCGGCACACGATCCAGGTCAAGAAACCCGAGTCCTTCGGCAACACGGCAAGCCCTCGGACGCCCGCCTCGAGATCGGCGAGCGCACGGTGACGAGCGGCATCCCCAGCGGGACCGTAAGCTTCTTTGACGAGTCGGGGCGGCGTCAAATGGACAGCAGAGCTAGCCGGCCTTGGTACCGCCGCTGGAGGGGGCGGCAGCCATGGCTTTCTTTCCGGTGGCCTTCTTCTTGGGTTTCTTTTCGCCCTTGGCCGGCTCGGCTTCGTCCGCCTTGCCCTTCAGGTCGCCGACGAACTCGATGAGCGACATCGAAGCATTGTCGCCGCGACGGGGGCCGAGCTTCACGATGCGGGTGTAACCGCCGGGGCGACCTTGGAATCGCTTGGCCAAATCGACGAACACCTTTTCGACCAGATCGATCTTCTTCGGCTGGCCGTCGACGAGGCGGGTCCCGAAGCGCGGCAAGAACGTGCCGACCACGCGCTGCGCGTGGAGGCGGCGCGCGCGGTCGGCAGGCTTGAGATCGGCGTCCTTGGTGTAGGCGACGTCCCCGAGGCGGATGGCCTTGGTGATGAGTCGCTCGGCCACGCGGCGCAGCTCCTTGGCCTTCGTGTCGGTCGTCTCGATGCGCTCGTGGGCAATGAGATTCGCCGCGAGGTTCCGGAACATGGCTCGGCGGTGGCTCGTGTTTCGGCCGAACTTACGGCCAGCGTTCAAGTGTCGCATGGGCGGCTCCGCGCGGCGTGGCCTAGTTGGCGTTCTGCTGGGCCTTCCAGCGCTCGAGCATCTGGGGCCAGCTGTCGATCTTCATCCCGAGCGACAGCCCCATGCTGCCGAGGATTTCCTTGATCTCTTTGAGCGACTTTCGCCCGAAATTTTTGGTCTTCAACATGTCTTGCTCGGTGCGCTGCACGAGCTCGCCGATCAAGGTGATGTTCGCATTCTGCAGGCAGTTCGCGGAGCGAACCGACAACTCGAGCTCGTCGACCGAGCGAAAGAGATTGTCGTTGAGCGGCTCGTCCTCGCCGCCGGGCGCGGCGTACGAAGTGTCTTCGGTTTCTTCGAAGTTGATCCAGATCGAGAGCTGCTCTTTCAGGATCTTGGCCGCGAAAGCCAGGGCATCGGCCGGCTTCACCGAACCGTTGGTCCACACTTCGAGGGTCAGCTTGTCGTAATCGGTCACCTGACCGACGCGCGCGTTCTGGACGATGTAGTTCACCTTGCGGATCGGGCTGAAGAGGCCGTCGATCGGGATCGTGCCAATCGGCATCGTCGGCGTCTTGTTACGCTCGGCGGGCACGTAGCCGCGGCCCACGTTGACCGTGAGCTCCATGGCGAGAG
>DASWDH010000019.1:0-26817 GCA_036395495.1 Polyangiaceae bacterium | reverse complement strand
TGAGGGGCATCGATGACGAGACGACGGTCGTTCCGACCGGTGATGAGCCGATCACGATTCAGAGCTTGCTCGACCAGCGTCCGCCACCGAGCTCCCGTGCACCGTGGATCGCGGGTATCGCAACCGCCATCGTCGTGGCCGGCAGTGCGGTCTTCGCGCTCTCGTCGACGAGGGGGGTGCTGTTCCCCGAGCCGCCTCCGGCCGCGCCGGCCGTCGCTCCACCCGCCGAACCCACGCCCGCCCACCTCGAGCCCGCGGCAGCCCCGCCCGAAATGAAGCCGCAGCCCGCCGAACCCGAGAGCGCCGCTCCAGTGATCGCCAGTGCTCCTCCGCCTGCTTCGGCGCCCCCCGCCAAAGCGAGCGCCGCTGCGGCGTCCGCTTCCCCGCCGCCCGCCAAGGTTGCGGCACCGGCTCCCGCGAAAGGCGTCGTGCCCGCGAAGAAGAAGCCCTGCGGCAAGTTTCTCAAGCGATGTAACTGATATCGGGCCAGCGGAGCGTTCATCACAGGCCGGGCAACGGGCCCTGGCACCACGAGGGATCGCCGACTGTCGTCATGGGAAGGCCGAACACTTGGGCGATCTTGATGTAGGCATCGTTGTGATTTCGGTTGCCGCCGTCGATGAGGTTGCCGGGCTTCAAGCCGCCCCCGAGCTTTCCTCCGACGATGAACGGCGAATTGTGCCCGTCGTGGTCAGTCGGTGAGTAGGCCGTTCCGCAGCTGTTCCCGTTCTGCGTACCCCACACGACCACCGACTCGTCGAGCACCGAGCCCGTCCCCGATGGGTACGACGCCAGCTTCTGGAGGAAGTACGCATATTCGCCGGCGAGATAATTGTGCATTTTCGCCATGAGCACGCCCCCCATCGCATTGGTGAGGCTTGGGTCATTGTGGGAAATCCCGTGCCAGCCAGGCAACGGCAGGCCCGGCGGTATCCCGATGAAGGGGACCGGTTTGTCGTTCTCGCCGCCCCCCCACATCATGACGGCAATTCGGGTGATTCCGCAGGCCATCGCGAGCGCCATGACGTCCAAGAAGAGCCGGCTCATCGTCGTGTTGCCAACGACGGTCCCCATGTCGGCGACCTCCATCGGAATGTTCGCCGACGCGGGCGTTGACAGCATCTGGGTCCCGCAAGAGGCCGGAATTTCGCCGAGCGAGGCTCCCAGGGAATTTTCCAGATCCCGCAGCCCTTGCATGTAGAGCTGCAACTTCGGCCTCTCGATCGAACTGAGGCGCGAGCTGAACGTACCCACGTCGCCGCGGACGAAGTCGAGCATGCTGCGCTTCGCCACGAGCATCTGATTGACCTGCGGTCCGGTCATGGTGGAGCCGGCGAGGATCGGGGCAATGCGCTGGTAGGCGGCGACCGGGCTGGTTTCGCCCTGAAGAAAGGTCCCACCCGTCTTATTTCCAGAAATGAGCACGTTGTTGACTTGAGACAGCGACGCCGCAAAACCGCCGGCGCCGTCGGGTGTGCCGATGCGGTAATCGACGAATGGAACGGGGGTAGTCATCCCGACCTCGGCCGCCAGCACCTGATCGAAGCTCGTCGGCGCACCGCAGCCGAGCACCGAGCGCGTCGCCATTCGATGGGGGTGCCCGGTTTCGCGTCCAAGAATGAGGCGCTTGATGATCGTGATGTCCTTTCGAACCGGCGCCAGCGCCTGCAGGTGCGGCGACAGCACGTAGTCCGGCCCCACGTAGGGGTCCAAACCCGCTGGGTTCTTCGGGCTCCCCTGGGGGGCCGTCCACGTAGGCCCCGGAGCGCTCGGCGTCCATTGCCATTGAGCGCCATTGGCGTGGAAAAAGAATGCTGCCCGCAAGTTCGGCGCAGCGGCTTCCGCCAAGAGCGTTCGAGTGATTCCGGAAAGGAGAACGCTGCCTGCTCCCAGACCCCGCAAGAGCGATCTTCGACCTATGCTCATCGACGACATCGTGTTCCTCCTCGCGTCGCTCAGTTCCGGCGGGTGATGAAGGACGGCAGCGCGGCGACGGCCGCAGGCAACGAATCGATGGTATTGCCGGCGGCATTGACCGCCTTGGTGAGCGTTTGAAGCTCGCAAGCGCTGACCGCCGTCACTTCGCGTCCTGTCGCGTATCGCAAGTATTGCGACGCATAGCACTGGCTGAAGTCGGGCGACGCAGCGACCTGTTTCATCATCTCGACGAAGTTTGCAAACTCGAGCGTGCTGCCGCTCGGCAGCGGAACCGTTCCCGAGGGATCGATGGTCTTGCCCTGATCGGTGGTCCGAAATCGGCCGATCGGATCGTATTGCTCCAGCGCGAATCCGATACCGTCGAACAGATCGTGACACGCCGCGCAGGTCGAGCTCTTCGTGTGCTCGATGAACTTCTCGCGCCCGGTCATGTCGGGGGTAATGACCGACGGATCGAACTTGAACATCGCCGGCGGCGGCGGCGAAGCATCGCAGAGCAGTGCACCGCGTACCGAGTTGCCTCGGGCGGGCAGGGCGGTGTCATTGAAGTTGGATCCCGCCGCCAGCCACGACGCCAGCGTCAAGAGCCCGCTCCTCTGGGTTGGATCGAAGTTAGTTTTGACCAGACCGGCGCCGGCAGCGGGGGGGCGGACGCCGTAAAGATCGGCGGTCGCGGCGCTGACGAAACCGTAGCTGCCGGTCAAGAGCGCGCCGATCGTATGATCACCGGCCGGGTCGAACGCGACCGAGCTCACGAACTTCGCCGTCTCGTTCGCGAGATCCTGGGCAACGGACCCGTTCCACATCGGGAAAAGCGTCGCATCCTTCTTGACGGTCGGCATGCCATCGGTATGCAGCCACTGTGCGATGAACCAGCCGAGGGCCACCGGTGCCCTCGTCGAATCCGTGAACATCCGATGAACTTGCGCACGGAGGGTCGCCGGATCGTGCAGCGTGCCGGCCGAGGCGGCGTCGTAGAGAGCTTGGTCGGGCGGCGAATCCCAAATCATGTACGACAGCGCCGATGCGATCTCGAAGTCGGTCATCGTCGTCATCGTGCCCGCCGCGTTGCTCGTCCCGAGCTCGGTGCGAAACCCGAAGCTCGGCGAGAGGATGAGCGCTTGCACGACCATCGCAAACGCCGTCTGCGCCCCAGCACCTGCGGCTACCGTGTTGTAAAGCCCTTGAAGGCCGCTGATTTCAGCCGTCGAGAGCGGCCGCCGCCACGCCTTCATACCGTAGGTTTTCAAGAAATCCTGAAGACATGTCCCAGCGCCCAGGGCGGTCATGGCGCAGCCGAGGAACGTACTGCTACGGGTCGCGATACTCGCGCTCACTTCTTCGGCTGTCTTGTTGTAGTAATTCGTCAGCAAGTCACCGATCACCAGCTTGTCGGCGACGTTGGCGTACTCGGTCATGTCCGCTCGAGAGTCGGCCGGGTAGCTGTCAATCGAACTTCCGGCGAAGCCGAAGACATCGAGCAACGTGTTCTTCAGCTGCGTGGTCGTCAGCCTCCAGACGCGAGGCGCCGAAAGCGGGATCGGCTGCCCCGTGCAGGCTTCCGTGGTGACGTCGCCCCCGCCGCCCGTCGAACCCGGAGCTCCTGGCAGTTTCATCCCCTGCGGCTTGCCAATCATCCCGTCACTGCAAGCGAAGATGGGACCAAAGGCGAGCCATGCCATCCACGGCTTCAAGCATATGAGGCTCCGGCGAGCGGGCGCTGGCTGCATGGCGAGGTCTCCGGCGCAGGACGTGCCGCTCCTACGCTTCTCGAGTAGTCAAGTCTCGCGGGCGGCCCACGGAGGACCATGTTTCGACCCTACCTGCGCGTTCTCCTTGATTTTATCTGGAGGTGAACGGGCGGGAGTGCCTAGCTTCACTGCGTCAGGTCTTGGCTATGGCCATCGGAGTAGCCATAGCCCACGAAATCACTGACCGATGCAACGATCTGGTAGTGAGGATCTGACGCAGTAACGATAGGTCAGCTTTCCGATCATCGCGCCGCCGCTCTTCAAGTCGTCGAACGCGGCATCCGACAATTGTGAAACCTTGGCAACCTCGTCCCAAGACGAGAACGGTCGTGCGGCGACGATAGCGCTGGCCCCTTCTTTTCCGACGTGCGGGAGGCTGGCAAGAAGCTCCTCGCTCGCTTCATTGATGTCGATGGGCCAAGCGCGAATCTGATTTCGTTTTTCCATCACAGCCGCCTATTCGTGTGGGAGACGGTCTTGAATGTAGAGCAATAACGGAACGTTCTCAATCATAGTTCCCCGCATCCCATCGTTTTTGGCGGCGCCGCTCGATTTGGTACATGACCGTACCAACCATCGCGATGATCAAGCACACCACGACCCAAAGCATGCCGAGCCAAGTCCTCTCTGCTGACTGCGTAGCCACGATGACCACGGAGCTGATGGCCGGGGTCCAGAGAAGCAACATCGTCATCTTCGTCCACATGGCGCACGCTATCTACTTTCAGTCACTCACGACCGAGCGTTCAGGATTTTTTCGGGAAGCTCCACGTAGCCGATGCGCACTGTTGAATGATCGCAGCAAGTGTCTCGATGAGTTGCGGTCTGCCCAATGTGCCGGCAAGGCGTCGAGCTTCGCTCAGTTTTCCGGGCCACGGACGCTGGGCCGAAGGTCGTCCCTCGGCGGGCGTCTGACGAAGAACCCGTCGGGCCCAGGCCTCGCCACGAAAGGCTGCAAGTCTCTCGAGATTCATTTGGTGGCCCTCCGAGCGGTGGCGAAGACGCCTGCCTGTTGGGCAGCCGCAATCGCACGGTGCCGGTCCCAACCCATCTGTTTCACCGGCGACGCGAGAGAAACGTCGTCGAACTGAATGGCCATTGCATCGGCAAGTCCCCAAGGGCGAATGCGGAAGGACCTCGTCTCGCCGTCCCTGCCGCAAATGACGCTGCCGAAAATCACCTGCGCATCGTTCAGATGGATGCGCACTTCGCGCGCAAAGTCGACGACGCTTCGGATCGCTTGTTCGTGGCCGACGCGTTTTCGCACGCTCGATGGGAATTGCACCATGAATGGAACCTAGTGGGGATGAAGGTGGATGATCCCGCTCGGCGATGGGCCTGAAGCCGACCCGTCGAACGTCGGGTGCGCTCAGCGATAAGCCGACGACCCCAAGCCAAACGTGGCCGTCGCGACCGATTATCGGGCTGAGCGGCGCGGAATCACTATGCCACTTCGCCGGCACACATACAAGGTCGCTCGGGACCTGGGCTCCGACAGCGGACACGACAGGGACACGACAGGGACACGCCGAGCAACGCAGTCGCCTGGTCATCACTTTGCCGACCAGAGTGCGCTAGCTTTCTGCCTTTTCGGTTTGTTCCGCTTCGTCGGCTTTCGCTTTTTTTGCAACGACGGCGTGATCGTCCAGCTGAAGGCGCACGCGGTTGAGTTCGGAGCGGAGCGCGGCGATTTCTGATTCCAGTCCGGGTGCGTCCGTTCGGGCCTTGTCGAGCTCGCGTTTCAGTCGATCGATGTCCTCGAAACGCGAGGCGACGAGCGTCTCGAGCCCATCGATGCGGTTCGTCGCTTCGCGCACATCCGCGAGCCGCCCGCGCCTTTCGAATTCGACGGTCTGCTGCGCTCGAGAGAGAGCCTGTTCGCGTTCCTGGACGCGACCCAAAAACGCAGCGCGCTCGCGGGCGAGAGCATCGCGCTCGCGCTCTTTTTCACGCGCAAGAGCGGCTTCGTGTGCGCGCCGCATCTCCGCGAGTGCCTCGTCTCGTTCCGCTTCGAGCCGGCTGCGTAACTCGTTCATCGCCCGCTCGAGATCGAGGTTGAACCGACGCTGAGACTGGGCGGCGGCATCGATCGACGCGTTCTCGCGCGACGCTGCCAGCGCCGCGTCGTGGGTGCGTCGAAGGTCGGCGAGCTCCGCTTCGTGGGCGCGTCCCGCCTCGGCGAGCTGGCGGGTCAACTCGAGACGAAGCTCGGCGAGTGCCGCCTCTCGCTCGCGGGTTGCCTTCTCCTGCGAGGCGCGGGCCTCGCCCAGCGCCGCGTCACGTGCTCGCTCCGCTTCAGCCACCTCGCGCATTCGCCGTTCCTCGGCGAGGTGCGCCGTTTGTTCGGCTGCGCGCATCCGCTGATCGGCGGCGGTTTCGATCTGCCCGAGCTGCTTTCGCTGCTCCTCGCGCGCAGCGGCGAGTGCTTCCTCTTTTTGTTGGATGGCTGCCGCGATCTGGGATTGGATGCTGCTCCTTTCATCGGCCTGCTCGGCAGCCAACGAGCGGAGCTTGGTGTCGAGCTCTTCGCGCAGCTGGTCGGCAGACGCGCGAGCTGCTGCCATGTCGCGCTCGTGCTGGTCGCGCGTCTGATCCATCTGCTCGCGCAACATCGATATCGCCGTCTCGTGCTCGGAATGTATACGCGCGAGCTCTTCCCCCGCAGCCTGAGTGCGGGCTTCGAGAGCGCTCTTGTGAGCCGCCTCGACTTCCGTCAGCTTCGCGGCCGCTTCGGCCCGTTCGGCATCGCGCGCCTTGGACATCTCGGCAATCGTCTGCTCGCGGGACCCGGTTTCGGTGGATCGCGCTCGCTTCTCGGAATCGAGTGAGCGCGCGAGCGAGTCGCGTTCTTCGGTCGTTTGCGACAGCTGGCGTTCGAGTGCGGCGACGGACTGTTCGAGCTCACGCTGACGACGATCGCGCTCGGTTTGCGAGTCGGTCACCAGCTGGCGCGTTCTCTCTTCCGCTTCGAACACCGCCTGATCGCGCTGGCGGCGGGCCTGCTCGAGCTTGTCGGCGTGCTCGCGTTCGGCGGCTGCGAGGGCTTCGCCATGCGAGGCTTGCAGCTCGCGGAGCTTGCCGCGCAGCTCTTCCGCCGCTTCCTCCCGCGCGCGTGCGATGGCCGCGGCAAGCGCCTGCTCGCCGGAAGAACGGACGTTCGCCAGTTCGCGCTTCAGCTCTTCCTGGCTCGCCTCGAAGGCCGCGCGCTCGCGTGCCAGCTTTTCGTGATACTCCTGCTCGCGAGCCCGGAGCAGCTCTCCCTTCTCCGCCTCTTGCTCGGCGCGGAATTTGTTGAGACCCTCCCCGAGCTGCTCGTCGCTCGCGCGTGCGAGTTCCACCAGCTTTTCGCTGTGTGCCGCAGAGTCGGCGGCGCGTCCCGCTCGCTCGGCGGCGAGAGCGTCGCGGAGCTCTTGCGCGGCGTGCTCGGCTGCGGCCGCGTCGGCGCGCCGACGTTCTTCCTGGGCCGCTACGGTCGTCTCCAGCTCGCGCGTGCGTTCGCTGGCCTGGTTTTCCGCCGCGCTCACGCGGCGCTTCGTCGATTCTTCCGCTTCGGCAATGGCCTTCTCGTGCTCGGCGCGCGCCCCTTCGATTCGCTCTTCGTAGCGCCGCTGGAGAGACTGGATGGCTTGCTCGTGTTCGCTCTGCCTGTCGGCCAGCTGGGCCTTCATCTGCTCGCCCAACGCGCGAACTTGCTCCGCTGCGCGCACGGCTTCCTCGGTGCGCCGGCTTTCCGCTTCCGTCAGCTCGCGCCGCACGTTCGCCAGAGCGGCATCGTGCTCGCCGCGGACGCGCTGCAGATCGGCGCCATGCGCCTGTTCGCGCGCGGCGACGACCTGCTCGAACTCTCTGCGGGCTTTTGCCAAACGCTGCTCGAACTGTTCACGATCGCGTTGGCGAATGGCTGCCGCTTCGGCGAGGGCGCGCGTGTGCTGGGTGTTCCGCTCCGCCCAGGAGTCGCGTTCCGCCGCAAAACGGCGTTCGAGCTCCTCGCTTCGTTTCCGTTCTTTGGCGATTTCGTCGCTCGTGCGAAGCCTCAGCTCGGCCAGCTTCTGCGTCGAGTCGCGGGTCGTGTCGGCGAGCTTGGTGTTGAGCTCAGCCACTTTGGCCCTGGCCAGCGTCTTCAACTCGGAGAGCTTGGCCTCGTAGCCGTGGCGCAGGACGACCTGCTGGTGCTGAAATCCTCGTTCGGTCGTGGAGAGCGATTCGACGTGCTCTGCCCGGGCGGTCGCCAATCGGCCTTCGTAGTCCTCGGTCAGTTCCCGCTCGGTTCGTGCGGCGGCCTTGGTTGCGGCATCATGGGTCGCCGTGAGCTCGGCGAGCTCGCGTCGAAGCCCCGCGATCTGACCTTCGAGCTCGGAACGGAAGCGAGCTTTTTCTGCGGCATGGGCCGCATCTCGCGCGGCGAGCTCGTCGGTGCGCCGCTTTTCAGCCTGCGCGAGCTCGCTCGTTTTCTGCGCGACGAGCTCGCTCACCTTTCGTTCGTGCGCGCTCGCATCCGCTTGGCGTGCCGACTGTTCCGCGGCGAGCGCCTGCTCGGCCTGCTCGATGTCCGGCTTGACCCGTTCGAAGCGGCGCGCGATGTCGTTGGCCCTGCGCGCCGCTTGATCCTTGTCGGCGCGCGCCGCAGAGAGGAGCTTTTCGAGCTGGCCACCCTGCTCTTTTTGATCGCGCGCCGCTTGCTCGAGAGCCGCGCGTTCACGCTCGAGCCCCTCGATCCGCTGCTGCAGCTCGAGACCGATGCGAGAGCTCGACTCGAGCTCTCGCTTGAGCACGGCAATTTCGTTGTCTTTCTTGAGAAGCTGCTCGCGATGAGCGAGTTGTTCGCGGGCCGACGTGACGTCGGTGCCCGGTCCTTGTCCTTGTGCGAGAAATGCGCGGGTCTTCCAGTGCTCGACCTCGCGCTCGAGGTGAGTCACGACCTCTGGTTTGGGACTGCTCTCTTCTTCGGCAAGCTTGCGCGCTTCGGCGAGCTCGCGGCTGAGCCGAACGTTCGATTCTTCTTTTTCGGCAAGCTGTTTGCTCAAATCGTTGGGCGCCGCGGCATCCTGCTTGCGGCGCACTTCGGCGAGCTCGCGCTTCAACCGGGCATGGGTCTCGTCCTTGTCGGCGAGTTGTTTCCGCAACGCATCGACGACCGCTACGTCGACCTTTTCGACGCGACCTTTGGCACTCGGTAGCGCTTCTGCTTCGGCGTCGGTCACCACCAGGTCGTCGAGGATCCCTGCTTCCTCCGAGCTCTTGCCCACTTTGGGTGCGACGGGACCGCTGCTCGAAGGCGGACCACCGTCGCTCGGGAGAGCGAGCCCCGGAACCATCACTCGTGCGCGTGCGACGAGCTCGGCGAGCGTCAGAGGCTTGTTGAAGTAGCTCTGCGCCCGGGTGGGAAGCTTGCGGTGTTCGTCGAAGACGTCCTGAGGCTGATTGGAGACGAGAAAAATCGGAACGCCGGCAGCGGCGGGTTCTTTTTTCAAACGGTTGCAGAGCCGAAACCCATTCATGCCGGGTAATTCGAGCGATGCCACGACGAGGTCGAACCGCTCGGTGGTCGCTCGGGCCAGACCGGCGTTGCCGTCGCGGATGACCTCCACGCTGCACCCGAGGTCGAGGAAAGCCCTCTGGATCTCGCGAGCCAGAGCAACGTCGTCTTCGAGCACCAGCACCCGGGCGGTCATAGGGTAGAGCTCGATCCTAACCTATTTTGCCGGATGAACCCCAACGCAATGGCGAGCTTGCACTTCTACCGCAACCGCTCTGTTGTGTTACTCGGCGCGGCCTTCGGCCCGCCTCCGGTGTACGACTCGGTGCGGCCTTCGGCCCGCCTCCGGTGTACGACTCGGCGCGGCCTTCGGCCCGCCTCCGGTCGAGGCCGTTCGTCAGGCCTGGACAGCGGGTTGGGCGCTCGTATCCCGCTCGGTTTCGCTGCGACCGTAACGTTCGAAGAGTTGCCCCCAGGCTGTCGTTGTCTTCCACTCCTCGAACGTCTTTCGATCCTTCAGCGGCCATCGATAATAATCGTGGTAGAGCTCGCTGCCCATCACGAAGAGGTTCACGAGCGGGGTGTGGAAGAACGCCTTCTGAAAGCGCTTGAGGGGGCCGAACCACATCACGTCGCCCACCTTGCTCGCGGCGTTGTCGCCTACCGAAAATCCCCAGCTCTCCCGGGAAATATCGTCGCCTACTACCTCGATATCGCGTGGATCTCCCACCCCGAGCCCGTCGTCGTGAGCGACCTTGATGAACTCGAGGCTCATCGGATCGAACCCCATCATCTTGGCGGCTACCGCATCGATCGCCGTCTGATCCTGGGACGCCAGCATGTAGTTTTTGACGACCGGAAACATCGTGCGCGGCCCCGGGCCGTTGCCTGCGGTCGTGC
Source organism: Polyangiaceae bacterium (assembly GCA_036395495.1). Lineage (GTDB taxonomy): Bacteria > Myxococcota_A > Polyangia > Polyangiales > Polyangiaceae > DASWDH01. The sequence continues at coordinate 16,752 of DASWDH010000019.1, read as the reverse complement.
CATCCATGATCGCGAAAAGACCGGTGTGAATCTCCTTCTGAATCGCCAGAAGATCCACGAGCGTGCGATGAATCCACGAGTGGGTGTAGTGACGCTGGGTGGCGAGTAGCCCTCCGAACGCATTTTTCATGGCGCCGGTGGTGGTGGTGTAGATGTGGCACTTGATGGTGGGCAGGTGCACGATGTTCCTTCCGAAGAAATAGTCGGGCACCAATATCCCGTCGGGAAAGATGCGATGCAGGACGTGCATCTGCGCTTTTGGGCGATACTCGACCCAGCGCATGTCGCTTTCCTTGAAATTGTAGAGCACCGGGATGTCGTACTTTTTGAAGAGCGGCACGTAGTGGTTCAAGTCCTCGCCTTTGAAAGCGTTGGTCACCACCGTCTTGTTCTGCACGCAGGTGATGTCGTCGAAGCCGCCTTTTTTGAGAGCGAGGATGGTGCCCTCCATTTGCCAGGGCGTCGTGTTCGCGGCGGGAAACGGATAGTGCCAGGAGATGTTGTCCTTGAGGATGGTGGTCGTTCCGCGCGCGAGTGCCTGGGGCATCTCGGCGAGTCCGCACAGCCGTTCGATGTCGTCGAGAATCGTAGAGGGGGAGACTTTGAGAGCGGCGACCTTGGTTTTCATGAACCACCTATTTGGCGCAGACGGCGTTGGGAAGCAACGGTGCTCGCTTGGCGGCGAGGCGATTCAAAGCGTGGCAATAGGTGGACGAAGTGTCACCGCCCGAACCCCCGACGTCAGCATCTCCCGTGACCTTTTCGGTGTCCCACGATCGCGATCGCGCCCGGGCCGAGCCCCAGGGCCCGATCGCTCCCGCCCCGCTGCTGCTCGTGCTCGCCGCGTTGCTGTTCGCGGCCATGGCGGTCGTGGTCAGGAGCGCAGCCGCCGCTCTTCCCGGTCCCGAGGTGGCCTTCGTACGTTTTTGTCTGGGCCTCTTGGCATGTGTCGTTGCGGCGACGCGGATCGAGATGCGTGCAAAAAACCAGCTCGGCCTCTTCTTGCGCGGCGCCTACGGCGGCGCCGCCGTTCTGCTTTATTTTTTGGCGATCGCGCATCTGCCCGTCGGCGTCGCGACCTTGCTCAACTACACGGCTCCTGTTTTCACGGCCATCTATGCGGCCATCATTCTCGGTGAGAAGGTGCGGCCGGCGGCGCTCGCCGCGCTCGCGATCACGACGACCGGGGTCGTGCTGGTCATCAAAGGAACGGCTCCGCCGGGCTCGGCAGGATTCGGACTGTGGCAGATGGTGGGGCTCGGTTCGGCGGTTCTGTCGGGCGCCGCCGTCGCGATGATCCGCGAGGTGCGCAAGACCGATGGCTCGTGGGAGATCTTCGCCGCGTTCTGCCTGGGCGGAGCCTTGATCACGCTTGTGCCGACGTGGAAGGGGTGGGTGAGTCCCACGCTTTCGGGTTGGCTCACACTCGGCATCGTAGGCGCGTTTTCCGTAGCGGCACAGCTACTCATGACTTACGCGCTCAGGTTCGTGCGCGCGGCGGTGGCCGGGATCATCGCCCAGCTCACCCCTGTCGCCGCTCTGGCGATGGGTTGGCTCTTTCTCGGAGAGGCGGTCGCCGCCCTTGCGCTGTTCGGCGCCGGACTGACCCTGGTCGGCGTCAGTTGGGGCGCTTTCTTGGCGGCAACTCCGGAGCCGGCGCCCGTCGATGAATCCTGAAGGTTGCGGTCGCTAATTCAATTAGGCTAAGCGGCGGGCGAATGGCGCTTTGCCTGCGTAGACCTGGCCTTGGCCGAGCTCGGAGGCGATTCGCAGAAGCTCGTTGTACTTGGCGACGCGATCGCTCCGCGACAGACTCCCGGTCTTGATCTGGCCGGCGTTGGTGGCCACCGCGAGGTCGGCGATGAACGTGTCCTCGGTCTCGCCAGAGCGGTGAGAAATCACCGATCGGTAACCGGCGGCCGTGGCATCGCGAATCGTATCGAGCGTCTCGGTCACGGTGCCGATCTGATTGAGCTTGATCAGGATGGCGTTGGCGATCCCCTCTGCGATGCCGCGCGCGAGGCGAACGGGATTGGTCACGAACAGATCGTCTCCCACGAGCTGCACGCGGCTGCCGAGCTTGGTGGTGAGAAGCTTCCAACCTTCCCAGTCGTCTTCGGCGAGACCATCTTCGATGGAGACGACCGGATAGCGTGAGCTCAGCGCATCGTAGATTCCGACCAGCTCCTCGGGGGTGCGTGGCTTCTTGTCCCAAGTGTACGTCTGCGTTTTTGCGTCGTAGAACTCGCTGGCCGCCGCATCGAGCGCGATGGCCACCTCGGCTCCCGGTTTGTATCCAGCCATCTCGATCGAGCGAATCACGCGCTGGATGGCTTCTTCGATGGATCCGACTCGAGGGGCAAAACCGCCCTCGTCGCCCACCGATGTTGCCAGCCCGTCTTTCTTGAGGTTCGCCTTGAGGGAATGGAAGACCTCGACGCCGGCGCGCAGCGCTTCGGCGAACGTCAGCGCGCCGAGAGGTACGATCATGAATTCCTGCACTTCGAGCCCATTGTCGGCATGCGCGCCGCCGTTCAGGATGTTCATGAGCGGCGTGGGAAGCGTCCGTGCGCTCGCGCCGCCGAGGTAGCGCCAAAGCGGCAATCCCACGGTGTCCGCCGCCGCGCGCGCGACCGCCATCGAGACGCCGAGCAGGGCATTGGCGCCGAGCTTCGACTTGGTGGGCGTGCCGTCCGCTTGGAGCAGTGTCTTGTCGATCGCGCTCTGGTCGAGCGAATCCATGCCGATCACGGAAGGTCCGAGCACGGTCTCCACGTTGCGAACCGCTTTGATCACACCCTTGCCGAGGTAGCGCTTCGCATCGCCGTCTCGCAGCTCGAGAGCTTCGTGCTCACCGGTCGACGCTCCGGAAGGAACGGCGGCGCGGCCATGGCCACCACTCTTGGTTTGCACCTCGACTTCGACGGTTGGATTACCGCGAGAATCGAGAATCTCGCGCGCGATGACACCGATAATATCCGACATGCGTCGACTCCTTTTGCCCTCCGAGCCGCGGGCGGGCACGGAGTAGCGCGACGAGCTCCGCATCACAAGAGAGCAACAGGATACTTGACTGACCACACGCGCCATGGCATACACGGTCACATATGGTCGCCACATCCTATAACTACAAGGTGGTGGGGGAACCTACAACAGATGCACTTGGACGAGTCGCAATTCAAGTCGAAGCTTCGCCGCCCGGCGCCATCGTCGAGGTGAGTTGGTCTCCGGCGAGCGCTCATGCTTTTGCGCACTACGAAGGCTGGGGCACTGCGGAGCTCACGATACTTCGATGCGCCATCGTCGAGGCGAGTCGGTACATGCGCGAGCATCCCGAGAAGCGCGCGCTCTGCCGTTCTGCCTAACAGACGACCTGACGCAGTAACAATAGGACGCTAGCTACGGCAGTTGGGGCGAAGACTTCACCGAGCGAGTGATGCGCCTTCGTCTCAAATGCGACGGTGTTTTCCGGTCGTGATCTTTGTGGGCGGAGTCTGCCCAAAGGCCGGGCTCTGCATTTCGCGATCGCTTCTCGGTCGCTTTGGCGAGCGTCGGCTGTAACGCCACGTCCGTCATGGCTTTGGTCTCCCCCGCCGCGAGCTCGATGTCGCGGTCTTCGGAAACGTAGCCGTCCGCTTCCAAGTGAAGGCGGTGAGGTCCGGGCGAAAGATCGAGCTGCTGGGGAAGTCTTCCCGCCCGCTCCCCATCGACGATCAACGTTGCACCTTCCGGTTGCCCGGCGACCTTGAGCTCGCTGCGCGCACGCTCCAATCGGATGTTCAGCGCGAGCGGCTCTCCCGATCGGACGACGACGAGCTGCGACTGCGGGACGTAGCCGTCCGCACGCACGGTGACCTCGTGCATGCCCGGCTTGAGGTCGAACAGACATCGGGGTGTCTGGCACGCGGGTGCGCCGTCGACGCTGGTCACCATTTTTTCGAGTGGGAGACCCAAGTGACCGGCTGCGCCCGTGAAGAGCGTGCCATTCGATTTGTTCGAGAACGCCAAGAGGACGAGCGTCATACCGAGCGCTGCCGCTGCCACCGGGAGCAACCAGGCCAACAAACGTTTCGTCCAGGGGACCGGCGTAGGCGGCATCGCGAACAAGGACGGATGCGGTGCCGGCGGAAGCGAAAGCGATGACTGGGGCGCGGAGGGGGGCGGAGCGGAAGGCGAGGCCGCAGAATAGGTCGCCGTCGTCTCATCGCTCCACGAGGCCCGCTCTTTTCCCAGTTCCTCGGGCGGTGGTCGGATCGCTTCGTTCATCGTGGGTCGTGACCCTTCCTGCCTCGCTACCTGAAGCACGCCCCCACGTACCCCGTCGGTCTGCGAGCGTACCATCACCTTGCGCCTTTCGCGACTTCATCCGCTGGCGGCCTACCGAGATAGGCTCTAATTTTGAGCGGATGACGAGAGTGAAATCCGCCGCTGGGGCAAGTCGGCGCGCCCTTCGGTGCGTCTCCTGGTGCTTGGCGGTCGGGTCGTTCGTCGGATGCTCGGGACCCACCGAGCCGACCTGCCCGCCGGTTTGCCCGGGGGCGCGAGACTACGATGCACAGTCGTATGAGTTGATCGGGCACTTCGACTGGACGGCGCATCGCCTCGTCGCGAGCGAGCGCGTATCGCTCGTCGTACACCCGCCGGCGGCGAAGATGCTCGAGCTCGACGCCACCGTCGACGTCAAACGGGTTCACGCCGATGCAGCCGATCTTCCTTACGTCGACGATCGGGACGCCAGCAAACTCTTCATCGACGTGGGATCGCTGCACGCGGGCGACGCTCCCATCACTTTCAATATCGAATACGAAGCGCCTGTCTCCGACGCGCTGCGGGCCAGCTCGGGACGCGATGGCGATCCCGTCACGACGCGCGTCGTCTATACCGACTCCGAGCCGTTCGATGGTAGGTACTGGCTTCCCGCCGATCATCGCCCGTTCGATCGCGCCACGTGGACCGTGGAGCTGACGGTCGCGTCCGACGAAGACGTGATCGCCAACGGCATGCGCGCGAAGGACGAGATGCAGGGGGGCGCGCGTGTCATCCGATACGAAATGGACAAGCCCGTGCCGACCTATCTCATGGCATTCGCGGCGGGTCAGCTCGAGCACCAAGATCGGACGACCGAACGTGTGCCGCTCAGCGTGTGGCATCGGCGCGGGTTGGTGTTCGATCCCGCCGAAACCCTGGATCGGGTGACCGATGCGATGTCGACCCTTCGAGAAACGGTTGGGCCCGTATCCTTGGGATCGTTACGCGGTCGTGCTCTTGCCCGAATTCTCGGGCGGCATGGAGAACGTCACGACCACGTTTCTCGGTGAGGCGGCGGGGCAGGCCAATCCGAACTTCGTGCTGAGCGCCCACGAGCTGTCGCATCATTGGTTCGGCGACTGGGTCACCGTCGAGGACTTCGACGACCTCTGGATCAAAGAAGGAATGGCGACGTTGCTCGGCGTCGAGGCCGATCGCGCGCGTCGCGACGCCGAGGGCACCGGGCGCCTTTTCGGCTATCCGTTCTCCTTCGCTCCGGCTGATTCGATCCGAGACAAGCAACTCGTCGGGCTGGACAAGTACACCACCGGCCCTTACCGGCGTGCGGCGTGGTTGCTCACGCAAATCCGGGCGAACGTCGGCGAAGCGTCGTTCTGGCAATCGGCGCGCGACGTGCTCGGGAAATACGCGCTGGGCAGCATTGACAGCGAACGCTTCGTGCGAAGCTTCGCGCTCGGCGAGAACACCATCCAGAAGGTACTCGCCTCGCTCGACCGGAAGGATGTGCCGGAGATTGCCATCACGACCGCGCCCAACGGGACGGATACCTCGGTGACGTTGACGTTGAGCGATCCCGGAAGGACGATGATTGCGCCGCTCCGCGTGTCCGTGGTGGACGCCGAAGGGCGCGCGACGGGCATGACGCTCCAGGTGGACGTTCCGCTCACGGTCATCGTGCCGGCGGGCGGTTACATGGCGCCCGATGAAGAGGATGTGCATCCCGACTGGTTTCAGTCGTTCGCCGTCGACGCCGACGCGTACGGTAAGCTGGCCTCGCTGTTCATCCCGACGAGCGCGCCGGCTCTCTCCGCATTCGAGACGCGATCGGCGGCGCACCAGGAGCGCGCGCTCGGCTGGGGAGCTTCGTTCCTATTCGAGCCGGTTACCCTGAGCGATTTCTATCGCAATCTGGATTCGATCCCGGCACGCCGATCGGCGGAGTTGGACGCCTGCGTCACCCTGAAGAACGAGCCCGCGGCGGATTGGGCCCCCGCGCTAGCGTCGATTTTGAGCAGTCCTTCACTCAGCACCTGGTCCGCCGGCTACGCCAACTGCGGTACGGATCTCGCGACGAGATTATTCGGTGCCGAATTGTCGTCGCTTGCCACAGCCGTCGACGCGACGACGGCAAGCCGCTTCATCTACCTCTCGAGCTTCGATTATGGCGTGGTGCCTAGCTTCGACGCTTTCTCGACCGTCGCGACGCACGCGCCGTCGTTACAGCTGCGCGAGCAGGCCGTTACGCGGCTTGCAACGCAAGCCGACCCCAATGGCGGTTACTCGGCGCTCTCTGCCGATCAAGTGCCGGCGTGGAAGGACTTTTTCCGAGCTCGCCTGGCGGAAACCACCTCGAGCACGCGCTTTCGCATCGTTTGGCGCGGAGTCACGGCGTTGGGTGACGATGGCGCTCTGACGCTCGCGGGCGAGAAGCTCCAAACCGTCCGCCTCCCCGCCGACCTTCAACGCCAGGTCGTGTGCGACGCGTACGCGATTGCGCAAGCGCGCGCGGGAGCTTGGATCGAATTCCAGATCGCCGCCCAGCCGTGGGAGGCGCTGGCGCCGCTTGCCAAGGCGGTCCTCGAGAATCCGACCGGATGTAGTACTTGACCTTTCGCTGCCGAGCGCGCGTGGCTCACGCGCCTTGACGCCAAACGTGCCGCTGGCGCTCGGCCGAGTCAAAGCACGGGCCGAGAGCAACGAAAAACTGGAGCAACTGCTCGAGCTTTCCCGCATATCGGTCCACGGAACGACGTTTCGCATCGAGACGGCTTTCCCTCTCGCACTGATCGCGCGCGAGCTCGGCACCTGTGCTGGGTGGATGCTGGAAGTAAAATCCTTCCATAGTAAACTCACCGAGTGCGCGATCTTCTCGTTCCGCTGCTGAGGCTTCCGGCGCTCGAACCGCATTTGGCCGCGCTTCGGCCCCACGGGATCGTGGTGCGCCGCTCTCGCTCGTACGAGATGTCCCAGACGCGACGATTCGTTTCGCGATTTTTCACCGAGCAATGGGCCGATGAGACGTTGATCGCGTTTTCGCGCGCGCCAATCAGCTGCCACATCGCTACGCACGAGAGAAAGATCATTGGCTTCGCGGTGGCCGACGTGACCGCGCGCGGCTTCTTCGGACCGACGGGCGTGGACCCGGCCTACCGGGGCAAGGGGCTCGGGACGGCTTTGCTCCTTGCGGCCCTCTATGGCCTTCGTGAGCTCGGTTATGTGTACGGGATCATCGGTTGGGCCGGCCCAGTGAGCTTCTACATGAAAACCGTGAACGCGACTCCCATCGAAGCGTCGGTGCCCGGCATCTATTCGGACCTGCTCGACCCGGATGAGTAGGGCGCACTACTTCGTTACCGCCACCGCTCGGCCGGTCCGGCCGTCGCTCGACTTGGTGCGAACTTCGGTGGATGTGAGCATCGGCGGGCTCGCGGCGTTGTAGGCCACCCACGCACCCGTCCCATCTTTGTATTCGATGGTCAGACCGGGTAGCGCCACGTTGGCTCGAAGCACGCCGCCGTCGTCGATGATCGCGCCGGGGACTTCGAGGCGGTAGCGCACGCCGAGCTTGTCGAGCTTGGCGAGCTCCTTGCGCCCGAGGACGTTGGCGAAGCGCTCCCAGTCGACGCCGAGGGCGGCGCTGTCGATCGGCACTGCCTTGCCCCAATCGGTGCCCGACACGTCGGTGGGTTCCCAAGCGGCGCGGTGCCACGCCCGCTCGGCCATCGCCAGCATTCGCGGAAACACCATGTAGTCGAGCTGATCGTCGGTGCGCATGGTTTCGCCCCACTGAGCTCCTTCCATCCCGACGATGTTCACACCGGCGCCGGCATTGAGGTTCACCGGCGGCGTCGGATCGGTGGCCGTCGGATCGAAGACGGCTTGGTAATCGCCGCCCATGCGATCTTTGGTGAGCTTGGAGTTCGCCGGCAGGTTACCGGGAATGAACGAGAACAGTTTTCGAACGTTGGTGAAGCGCGTCGCCCAGTAATAGCCACGCTCTTTGGGATCGGCCTCGTAGGGATGATCGAAGTAGAGAAAATCGGGTGGTGTCAGAATGACTTTGTAGCCCTTGTTGGCAATCGTGTAGGCCGAGTTGTGATAATCCCACCAGAAGAGCGTGCTCCACCAATTCACGCTCACCGGGTTGTTGTCGAGATCAGTGGCCGGATCCATGAATTGCTTCTCGGTCATGCCGGCGTCGCCGGCAGTGACGGTCTTGCGCAGTCCGTCCGACCAGCCGCGGATCCCGGCGCCTCGGGCCTTGGCGAGCGCGTTGACCTTGCGAATGAAGTAACCGTGCACGTCGTTCGCGCTCTTGACGGCGCCGCCCGAGGCAAAGAGGGTCTTGCATGCGGGCGAGTCGGTCCAAGCGCCGGCGCCCACCTCGTCGGCGCCGACGTGCCAGGTGCCGAGCGTCGCGCCCGCCTCGGTGTACATGCCTTTGACCTCGTCCATGACCTTGGCGACGAAGGTGTACGCCGAATCCAAGCAGGCGTTGATCGCGCCGTCCTTGTAGTTCTGGACCGACTCGTACTTCGAAGCGTCCATGGGATCGCTCAAGAAGTAGGCGGGATCTCCCTTGGCCTGCATGGCTTTGATCGCCGCGCGCGCGTGGCCGGGCATGTCGAACTCGGGGATCACCTCGATGTAGCGAGCGGTGGCCGCCTTCAGGATCTGGACGAACTCCGCACGGGTCAGACTGCCGGAGCCGGACGTACTGCTGTCGGGCCCCGAGCCTAGTTGCGGCAAGAGGCACGTCTTCTCCGTCAAATCGTGGCACCGCTTTCCGCCGACGGTGGTGAGCTCGGGCAAGGCGGGGATCTCGAGGCGCCAGCCTTCGTCGTCGCTTAAGTGCATGTGCAGCGCGTTCAGTTTGTACGCCGCCATTTGATCGATGACCTTGAGTACTTCGGTGACCTTGTGGAAGTTGCGCGCGAGATCGATCTGCGCGCCGCGATAGGTGTAGCGGGGCGCGTCGTAATCGACTTTTAGCTGGGGCAGCGTCTTGTTGCTGGGGAAGTCGGCGGGCAGAAGACTGATCATCGTCATCAACCCGTAGAATGCCCCGGGAGCGTCGCGCCCGATGATGGTGACGCCGGTGCCGTCGACGACCATGACGTACGCTTCGGCGGCGGACTTGCCGACGAACGCCGAGTCCGACGCGTTGACCGACACCCTGACCGCCACGCCTCCGGTGTCCTTCACATCGACGCCGAGCGCGGTGAGCCGCGCCTTCACGAACGTGAGGGCGTCGGTTTTGACGTCGGTTGCCGAGATGGTGACCCCCGTCGAGAGACTGAGCGTCCCCGCCGAGGCCGTCACTTTTTGGGGCGACGGCACGACCTCGGCGGCGACCGCGGCGGCTCCGCGATCGGCAACAGGGAGATTGGCGGCGTACCGCGTGGCCGCGGTCTCGATCACGCTCTGGTCGGCTGGATGGCGTTGGGTCTGTTTGCGGTCGGTGAACGGCGTGACGAACGTGGAAAGCTCTTCGGTGTCGGTTTTGGTGATGACCCGCGCCATCAGGTTCGGCGCCGCCATGTAATAGCGGGGCATGACATCCGACTCGGACATCATCCAGAACTGCGCCTTGAACGGGATTTCTTTCGTTTGACCCGCGGCAAAACCGGCGAAGCTCGCGGTCGGCTCGATCTTGTGCAAGTCGCCGCTGACGTGTGTGATCGTAAACTCGGGATTTTTGACCAAGGCCACCTTACGGATGCTGCTGTAATAGATCGCCCATCCGGTGGCATTCCAGGCTGCGCCGGTATTGCGCAGTGCGATCTTCGCGTCGAGACAGAGGCCTCCCGTGCTCTCCGGGCAGTCCGCCACCATGCCTCCGTCGGCGGTCATGGTCATCGGTACGTTCTCGATGACCGTGAACGTGACTTGCATCGAACCGGCGACCGCGTCGAGAACCGTTTGCGTGATCGGATTGACGCCGCCGTCTCCGGTGCCGCCGGTTCCTCCACTGCCGGCGTGACCGGCGGTTCCGCCGGCTCCCGTCATAGGAGTGGCGCTGTCATCGCCGCCGCATCCAATGCCGGCGAGCGTTGACAACATGGCAAGTGTCAGAAGCTTGAGTCTCATGGGCTCTCTCCTGTGTGGGATGCGCGGAGGTCGCGTGCCGCGCTGTGAGCAGAGTTGGTACGTCTTACAAGCAACGAGCAGGTGAGTAGGGAGCTGCAGCAAGCGTCGTTCGACGCTGGCTTCTGGGACTTCGGCGTCTCCCCTCCTCCATCACGATGCTACCAGCCTCACCTCGACGGGCAAATTGAAAGCGACGCCGCTCGTGAGTTCTTGTCGCTTACATTACTGCGTCAGATCTTGGCGATGACAGATCACGATCGGCAATTGCCGCGTTTCGCCCACGCAAATTACGGCGAGGCCGTCGGAGGCCGCGCCAGACCGGAATCGCCGCTAGGCCTCGCCTCTTCGGCTTCGCCGACAGCTAGTTCCGCCTGTCCGGTCAGTATTTAAGTGGGTCTATGGCTACTCCGATGAGACGATCTGGTAGTGAGGATCTGACGCAGTAATGCTAAGCGATCAGGAGACGGCGCGGTCGCTGCGACACGTGGCATGTATGCCCAGCACGTAGCCAGGACTTTCGTCCGACGAAGTCAAGTCGCGGTCGCGAGCCACTTGGCGAAGCGCTTCGTCTCATCGAGGTCGTTGGTTCGCCTCGCCGGAGGGAGGCTCTCGAGCAATGTGCGTCCGTAGCCGCGCGTGTGCACCCGTTTGTCCAGGATCGCGACGATGCCGGCGTCCTTTCGCGTGCGAATGAGGCGCCCGAACCCCTGTTTGAGCGTGATTGCCGCGGTGGGCACGTGATAATCGAGAAATGGGTTTCGGCCTTGCGCCTCGATGGCAGCCGAACGCGCCAGGACGACGGGGTCGGTCGGAACTTGGAAGGGGATTTTATCGATGATGATGAGCCGCAGGGCTCGTCCCGGTACATCGACCCCCTCCCAGAAGCTCATCGTGGCAACCAACACGGCATTGGTCGCGGCTCGGAATTTCTCCAGCAGGGCCCCTTTCGGTCCCTCTCCTTGCACGAAGAGGGGCCGGCCCGAGACTCGCTCGAGCGAGGCGTGAAGCGCGTGCATCATGCGCTTGGAAGTAGAAAGAACGAATGCCCCGCCACCGCTCGCGTCGATGAGCTCCGCGATGCGTCCCTGCGCTGCCTCGAACCAGGCGGCATCGGCTGGGTCGGGTAGATCGCGCGGAACGTAAACGAGCGCGTTCGCCGGGAAGTCGAAGGGGGAGGCGACCTCCATCTCCTCGACTGGGATGTCGTCGTCATCGAGTCCGAGACGAGAACGCAAAAAAGAAAAGCCGTGGTTGGTCGCCAACGTCGCACTGGTCAAGACGACGGCGGGCACTTGGGCGAAAAGGCGCCCCTTCAGCACACCGGCGATCTCGATGGGGGAGGCGCCGATGGCGATGGACCGCGAGCGCGCTTCGGCCCACGCCACCTGGTTGCGCGCGCCTTCCACGATGGTGGCGAGATCCTGGCGAAGCTGCGCTGCCCGGCGGGCCACGAGCTCGATCGCCTCGGACGTTTGCCGCACCTGGGCATAGGCGGCGAGAGCCTCGAGAGCCGAGTCGAGCTTGTGGTACGTCGCGAGCACCTCGCCGCTCCAAAATTCGGAAGCAATCGCTGCCTTGCTTTCGTGATGTCCAGCATGGGCGGCCCCCACCGAGCCGAAAAAGCGGTTCGCGGCTTCCCGCGCGACCTGTGCGATGACCGGGCCTTCCCCCTTGCGCAACAGCTTGTCGGAGACGCCCGCGGCGATGAACGCACGCTCGGCATCGGCGAGCATGGCTTGCAGGCGCGCCGTCGATACGCGGATGCCGAAGAAATCGGTGGCGATGTCTTCGAGCTGGTGCGCCTCGTCGAAGATGACCGCGTCATAGTCCGGCAACGCGGCGCCTGCGTGCGGACCCCTGAGCGCCAGATCGGCAAAAAACAGGTGGTGATTGACGACCACGATGCGTGCCGCCTCCGCTTCGCGCTTCATCCGGGTGACGAAGCAGCGCCCGTAGTTGGGGCATGTTTGCCCGATGCGCGTCTCGCTCGAGCTGCTGATTTCGCGGAAGAGGGGGTCGTCTTCCGAAACGCCGTCGATGCCGGCCAGGTCGCCCGATTGCGTCGAAGCCGCCCACTCTTCGACGATCGAGAGCGCCCGAGCGACGCGTGGCTCGGTCGCGTCGGGGCTCGACTGGTACTCGCCATAGCGGCGCAAACAAAGGTAGTTGGCGAGCCCTTTGACGAGCGCTGCACGTACCTCGAGGCCCAGGGTGCGCCGGATCAGGGGGATGTCTTTGGTGAAGATCTGCTCTTGGAGGGCCCGCGTCGCCGTCGAAACGACGATCTTTTTTCCGCTCAAAATGGCGGGGACCAAATAGGCCAGCGTCTTGCCGGTTCCCGTTCCCGCTTCGCAGATGAGCACGCGGTCTTTGGCAAGCGCCCGTTCGACGGCATCGGCCATCGCGAGCTGCCCCGCGCGGTCTTCGTAACCATGCAGCGACCGTGAGAGCGGACCTGAAGGGCCGAGAACGTCGCGCGCCTGCATGAGGGTGTAGTTCGATTCTCTCTTCTGCCTTATCGCCACCAGCGTGGTGCTTCAACAAAAAATCCCTGGGGGATTTCCGATGAACGGCTTTAGTCTCCACCGCAGATGCGCTCCTGGGTTCTTTCGTGTTACTCGGCGCGGCCTTTGGCCCGCCTGTGGGCGCTCGCCATGTCCGCTGTCCTGCTGGCGCTCACCTGGGTGGCTCGTGCCGATTTTCCTTCGGTCAATGCGCGACGCTTCCAGCCCCCTGTCGATCCCTCCGGTTCCCTCTACCTCGAGCCGTCGGCCACGCCGGGTCCGGGCGTGTGGAACGGCGCAGCTTGGTTTCTTTACAGCTATCGGCCCAACGTGCTCCGCGACTCGAGCGGCGCGATCGTCGGCAACCTCGTGAGCCATCAGCTTTCGGCCGATCTCGTCACCGGCATCGGCCTCGGTGAGCGCTTTGCCCTCGGTCTCGATCTACCCGTTTTGGTCTATCAGCAGGGTGAGGACAATGTGGCGACGCGCGGCGTACAGGGTCGAACGCCCCCCGCCCAGGCGCTCGGCGACATCGCGTTCAACGCGAAAGGCAACCTCCTGGCGCCCGGTTCGCTCGGCGGCTTCGGTCTCGCGACGTTGTTTCGCGTCACTGCGCCGAGCGGCACGACCGCCTCGTACTTGGGAGAGGGCACCCCGACCAGCGAACTACGATTGCTCGGCGAGTTCAAGCTCATCGCCGTGGCGCTTCAGGCGACGGCGGGATTCAAACTTCGGTTCGAAGAGACCGATGTCCTCCGGCAAACCTACAACCACGAGATCCCTTGGGGGGTTGGGATCGCCGTGCGCCCGCGAGCCCTCGGCTTGGATGAAAAAGGGCGTTTCACCTGGGTCGCCGAGCTGCACGGGTCGGCGCTCTTGCCGCCGTCGCAGTCGGCCCGTGACCGCGGGCAAAGCACCCCGACTTCGCCGGTTCTCGCGGGCATTTCGGCGCGGTACGCGCCGAGCGACGTCTCGTTTCTCGTCGGTGCCGAGACCGGGCTCACCCAGGCTTTCGGCAGCTCCCCGATTCAAGTCGTCGCCTCGGTGCAGTGGGCGCCGCAGGCCCACGACATGGATCACGACGGCGTGCCGGACGACCGCGACCAATGTCCGGAGCTCGCGGAAGATCGCGACGGCGTCGAGGATGCCGATGGCTGCCCTGACTTCGACGCACCACCGGAAGGTGCCGCCGACGACGCCGACAAGGACGGCGTTCCGGATCAGCAGGACGCCTGTCCCAACGAACCCGGCGAGAAAAGCGGCGATCCCAAGTCCAACGGATGCCCCGACCGCGACAAGGATGGCATCGCCGATCAGTTCGACAAGTGCCCGACCGAGCCGGAAGACAAGGACGGCTTCGAAGATGCGGACGGCTGCCCCGATCCCGACAATGACAAGGACGGGGTGGCGGATGCGCAGGACCAGTGCCCCACGAAAGCGGCGGGTCCGCTCGCCGATCCCAAGCGCCCCGGCTGCCCCGCGCCCGATCGCGATGGGGATACGATGGAGGACGTTGCCGACAAATGTCCGGATGAACCCGAAACGTTCAACGGCGTGGACGACGAGGATGGATGCCCGGATCAAGGCGGCAAACCCTTGGTCGTCATCACCGAGAAGGGCACCGACGTGACGGCGGCGTTTGCCGCGCCGGTCAAGTTCAAGGGTTCGAAAGAAGCCCCCGAAATCGAGCCCGGAAGCTTGCCCATGCTGCGGGCGCTTGCCCTCGAGCTGAACCGCCACCCGCGATGGGTGGTTGCGGTCGGCGTCCGGCCGGCCAAAGCTGGGTCTTTCGAGCAGCAGGCCGCGCTCGCGCAATCGTTTGCCGCCGTCGACACGCTGCGCAAGTTCACCTACCGTGACGGCGTCGCCGAGACGGTCGGATGGAGAGCCGTCGCCAAGCAGCCCGGTGCGGCGAAAAATGGATTCGCTGTGCTCGTCCTGACGCCGCCGGCCGCCGCCGACGCGCCGAAGAAGTAACCCGTGAAGTCCTTCGCTTGGTGGGCGGCTTTCGGTGTACTCTTGGGGAGCGCGGCGGTGCGGGCTCAGCCGACGGGAGGACGTTTTGGGAGGCCGGTCCCGCCCGCTCCTCCGGCAGCGCCGCCGCCCGAGCGGCCAACGTCGCTGCAAAGTCATCTCGCCATTGCCGTCGCCGAGCGGCTACTCACCTCCGACCGCTCCGACGACCGCGTGCGCGGGGTCGAACGCCTCGTCGCTTCCGGTCAGCGCGAGGCGATCGACCGGTTGGTTCGTGCGCTTTCCGACGAAAAGGCGCTGTCGCGCGACGGGCGCGCGCGTCTCGCGGGCATCAGGGGACTGGCTGCGTTTGCGTCGCGCGAGGCAGTGCGCCTGGTGCTGGGCAAAGCGCTCGCCGATCCCGGTGCCGGCCCCCTCTCTCCGCTCGTGCGCGACACCTCCGCGATGGCGTTGGCGGCGAGCGAAGATGCTCGCGCACTCGAGGTGCTGGTGGACGCGCTTCGCCGAGGAGGCCCGAGCGCGGCGACCGCCGAACGGGCCCTCCTCGCTTATCCTCCCAAATCGCTGGGGGCTTTCTTAGCTGCGCCAGAAGGGCTGAGCGCTGCGATTTGCAACCTGTTCGGACGGCTCGACGACGCGCGGGCGATCGGGCTTCTGCGGGGAACGCTCGCCCGCGGGCTTCTTCGCGTTCCTCGTCGCCCCGACCCCCAGGAGTCCGATACACCGATATCGGCGGAGGAAGAGAACCGGCAAGCGCGGGTCGCCGCGGCGCTCGCGCTCGCGCGACTGGGTGACCAAGAGCAGGTGCCGGTGGCGCAGAACTGGGTCGGCTCGGCCGACCCATGGCTGAAGCTCAAAGGAGCCGAGGTGCTGCTTTTGAGCCGAGCACCCGATGGAAGGCGCGCCATTGCCGCCATGATCCTGGCGCCCCCGACGCGCTCGGCCGCGGTCGGTCTCGCTGCACAAGCGCCCGCTGCCGATCTTTTGCCGGCGCTCGCCGAGGCCGCCAAAACAGCCGACGATCCAGGCAAGCTGGCGGCGGTTCTCGTAGGCCGCATCGGCGGACCCACGGCGGTTGCCGCCCTGCAAGCGCTCATGAAGCAACCAGCGCGCGCGTGGGAGGCTGCATTCGCGCTGGCGCGCGCGCCCGGCGAAGAGGCGCGGCGCGCCATCGAAGCCATCCTCGGGCTTTCGGAGCTGGGGCGGCTCGCCGCCCGAGCCGGCACGGTCCGCGCGCTCGCGCTGCGCGACCCGCCACGAGGCCTCGGCGATCGGCTTCGGTCGCTCTTGGCCTCCAAAGATCCCGCTGACCGCGCTGCCGGTGCGTTCGGGCTCGCCGCGCTGGGAGAGATGGACGTGCGGAATCTGGTGTTTTCGCGCGACGCCGTCGTCGCGCGGGCCGCCGCGCGGGCATCGCTCTTCGCGGGGCCGCGCGCTGCGCGCGCTTGCTCCGAACGTCTGGCCAATGAAAAGGATGCCTTGACGCGCGCCGCGCTCGCCATCGGCATGGCTGGATCGGTCGAGGCTTTCGAGCCCCTCTCGACGCTACAACTGGCGCAATGGGCCGAGGCGGACGAGCCATTGTCCGCGCTTGCTGTCGTTGCGCTCGGCTCGCGCGACGAGCCGGCCGAACAACGACGCCTGCGTCGCTTCCTCGAGAGCGGCGATCCCGTGCTTCGCGCACACGCTGCTTTTGCGCTCGCCCTCAGTCCGATCCCGGACGCCGCGTCGCGGCTCTCCGATGCCTGGCGCTTCGAAATCGACGCAACCGTGCGCCGGGCCATCATCGTTGCCCTGGCGCAACGACGAGAACCGCAGCGCCGAGCGGTCCTCGAGCTCGCCGCGAAGCTCGACCCCGATGCGCAGGTTCGCGAGTCGGCCCGTCTCGGCCTGCGAGGTCAGCTGCCGCTGCCGA